>JBFJWU010000005.1:0-22917 GCA_041623475.1 bacterium
AGTCGAGACCGTCCAGGAGGGCGGCCTGGTCAAACATGTCTATGCGATAACCGACGCCGGTCGCGAGGCGTTTATGGAATGGCTGCGCATGCCGGAAAAATCGATTCCGGAAATGAAAGAACCGTTTCTGCTGAAGCTGATCTTTTTTGACAAACTCAGCAAAGAGGATGCCCTGCACCAGATCGAACTGCAGATTCGCAAAACCGACGACGCGATCGAGGAATTCCGCGAAGTCCGCGACGAGTACCAGGTCGGGGTCACCAGTTTCCAGCGCACCGTATCCGACCTGGGAATCATTATTCTCGAGGCCCGCCGGGTCTTCCTGGCCAAACTGCACGACATGGTCCGCAAAGGCCGCCTGTCCCGCCACGAGCCCTTGTTCAACGATGAAGTTATCGAACTGGGAAAAGAACTGGCAAAACAGTTGATGGAACTGGTGGACGAAGGCGCGTTTTCGCTGGAAGATCTGCTGACCTTCGCCCAGGGCATCCTGCCCGAACCGTCTGGGGCTGACGAGGACGCGTAGCGTCGATCCCGAGAATATTGAATCGATACAACCGCCGTTGAATGTCGGCAGCCCCGGCGGATCCGAAATGGAGTTCCAATCGATCCGCTCGCGGCAGCCGTCAGGGTCCGGGTGCCGTCTAACGGTCAGCATACAGCGCTCGGCGGCGAATCGGAGTGATATGCCAAAATATTGTTTCAACGTGCGGTGTGAGCAAGTTGTAAGATCCGCCAACAATTGAACGAAAGATTATGTTTATGGCCAGCATCCTGATTGTTGACGACAGTCCCGTAGTAACACATGCGGTCAGTACGGAACTCCGCGCAATGGGTCACGCGGTGTCTTCGGCAAAAAGCTTGTCGGACATCATTGCCCAGTTGGAAGACAAAGACATCGACATCTTGATCCTTGATTTGAATATGCCAACTCTGTCAGGTGAACAACTGGGCGGGTACCTGAAACACCGGCTGGACGGAATCAAAGTAATTATCTATAGCGGCGACACACACGAACGAATGTCACAAGCCGCGATGGCAATTGGCGCCAGCAAGTACGTTGAGAAAACTGAGGACTTGTTCCCGCTGCGCGAAGCGATCAATTCGGTTCTGGGTATCGAGACCTCCAAAATGGCTGCCAATCGACCGGCGACACCAAAGCGAGAGCGCCTGCGGAATATCATCCTGGTTGATGATGATCTGGCACAGGTTCGGATGCTGGAAGTCTTGGTTGGCCGCATGGACGACATTCGGTTTTTCGGCTTTGAGTCACCCTGGAGTTTGATGTCTGTGGACACACAATCCGGTGGAGCGCTTGTCCTGATGGACGTCAATCTTGTCGGCTCGACAACCGGCGACGAATTTGCCAGACGTTTTCGTGCGACACCGCTGGGCAAAATGTCGCGAATTTATCTGTACTCCGGTATCCCTGGTAGTGAATTGGCGAGACTGGCAAAAGACTGCGGTGCCGACGGGTTTCTGGAAAAAGGCACACCGGCCGCGCAGTTGGCCAGTCAATTGACTGAGTTACTGAACTGAGTCCAGGTCTCGTTTAGACCCGTTTACCGATGTAAGCAAAACATTACAAAAATTGCTAAATTAAGACCGGAAACTGACCCGCAGGCCACGCTTTGTCATTTCGGACTTGCGCCAGTGGTCGCCAATCAGGCATTGGCCTGGACTGAATCGCTGATGAAAAATCCCGTTGCAAGTGGAAATCCCGGTGATCGCTCCGCAATCCGGGTCCTGATCGTCGATGACAGTCCCGTCGCGCGGTATTTCGCAGATACTGCCCTGGCCGCCGCAGGATATACAACCCGTACTACGGAAAATCTTTGGTTCTCACCCCTGATTAAGACGTTCCAGCCATCAGTCGTCCTGGTCGATCAGAACATTGGCAGGGACCAGGGGCACCTGGCGATCAAAGCATTGCGAAACAACTGGCTGACCAGTGACATCTGTGTTGCTCTTTACTCATCACTGGATGCCAATCTGCTCGACCAATTGGCGGGCGAGTGCGGTGCCGATGGTTTTATTGAAAAGACGGACGATCCGAAACAACTGGTCGCCAGATTTGAACAGCTTCTGAATTCATTTCAGGAACGCCATCCATAACCCGCGACAACTGATTACACAGACGGCGCCAGCATTGTCCGTGGGTCCAGGACCTCGTCGCATTCAGCCTCGGTCAGGACGCCTTCTTCCAGGATAACGTCCCGGACCGTGCGTTTTTCCTTGTAGGCTTTGTACGCCAGCTGCGTCGCGCGGTCATAGCCAACCTTGATCGCCAGGGGCGTCACCAGCGCCAGCGACCATTCGATCCAGTACTCGCACCGTTCGACATCGGCTTCGATCCCCTGGATGCAGCGTTCGTCCAGTGCCCGGCAGGCGTTGGCCAGCAGTTCGATGGCGCTCAGGGTTTCATAGGCAATCAGCGGTTTGAAGATGTTCAGTTCCAGGGGCGCGTTCTGGCCGCCGATGGTTACCGACAGGTGCTTGCCCATGACGTGGGCGGCCACCTGGATGAGCATTTCCGGAATGACCGGGTTCACCTTGCCGGGCATGATCGAGCTGCCGGGCTGCAATGACGGCAGGACGATCTCGCCCAGGGCGCCGCGGGGACCGCTGGCCAGGATCCGCAGATCGTTACCGATCTTCATCAAGCTGACAGCCAGGCTGTTCAGTGCCCCCATCAGTTCAACCTGGGCGTCACGGTTGGCGATCGCCTCGAATTTATTGGCGGCACTGACAAATGGCAGGCCAGTAGCAGCAGCTATGGCCGCTGCGGATTTCTCGGGAAACTCCGGATGCGTGTTGATCCCCGTTCCGATCGCCGTCCCGCCCAGTGCCAGTTCCTCCAGGTTGGGGAATGTCCGTTCAATCCGTTCGATCGACTTGGCGATCTGGGTTTCATAGCCGGAAAACTCCTGGCCCAGGCTCATGGGCACGGCATCCTGCAGATGGGTGCGCCCCAGCTTGACGACGTCAGCGAATTCGTCGGCCTTCTTGGCCAGGCTGGCGCGCAGGCCCTCCAGCGCATGGACCAGGTCAACACACGCCATTCGGTCGGCGATGTGGATCGCCGTCGGGATCACACAGTTTGACGACTGGCCACGGTTGACGTGGTCGTTAGGATGGACCGGATCCTTGGTGCCGATGGGTTGGCCAAGGATCTCGTTGGCCCGGTTGGACAGCAGTTCGTTGGCGTTCATGTTCCACGACGTGCCTGATCCGGTCTGGAATACGTCAATGGGCCAGTGGTCATCCCACTTGCCGTTGACAACCTCGTCGCAGGCCTGGATAATCGCATCGGCCAGTTTACCGTCCACGGTCCCCAGCTCCTTGTTGGCGCGCGCGGCAGCACCCTTCAGGTAACCCAGGGCGCGGATCATCTGGGTCGGAATCCGCAGCGGCGAAACACCAAAGTTCTCCACAGCCCGCTGGGTCTGGGCACCCCAGTAGCCCCAACCCGGGACATTCAATTCACCCATGCTGTCTGATTCGATTCGTACGCCGTCGCCGCTCATGCCAACACTCCAGTTTGCAAAAAGGAAACCCGCCAGGTGCCAAAGCCGGCCCGGCGGAAAAGAAAATTGTAACAGGTGGATCCGGAAAAACTACAGCCTGGCCGGCACGTAACCGGTCAGCTCCAGGCTTCACCGCCACGGATGATGTGCAGCTGCTCGCGAAGGTCGGTCAACTGGCCGATCCAGTATTGTTCGGTACCGAACTCGGGAAAAATGTTCTGGAATGCCGGATCGTCGGTGCGGCTGGCGATCCATGCGCTGAAGTGGACGAAACGGAGAGCCCTCAACGGCTCGATCAGGGCCAGCGTGCTGGTGTCGAATTCGCGAAACTCCTGGTAAGCGCCGCGGATTTCCTGCTGCAGTTCGCGGGCGTAGCCGTCGCGACCGGCCGCCAGCAGCCACAGGTCCTGGACACAGGGACCGTTGACCATGTCGTCAAAGTCCAGCAACTGGAAGCCATGATCCGGTCGCCACAGCAGGTTGCCCAGATGGCAGTCGCCGTGGATCCGCTGGAACGGGACGCCATCCATGCGCTGGTCGGTTTCATCGCAGATTTGTTCCACGACCTGCACATAATCACTGCGGATATCGCCAGGCAGCAGTTCCAGTTCCAGAATCGTCTGCAGGTTGCGCCGGCCGTAGATGTCTGCCGTCAGCTCAATCCGGTATTCGGCATCGAACTCGGCACCAACATTATGGACCCGGGCAATCAGCCGACCCAGGCGGCGGGCCTTTTCATCATCCAGTTCATCCGGGATTCGACCGCCCCGCATCGGAAACAGGGCAAACCAGATCTCGGTGTCCGGGTCCTGACCCAGGGTACCGCCGTCGGGAAGGTCAACCGGGGCAATAACCGGAAGTTCGGCCTCTTCCAGGTCCATCAGGAAATCGTGTTCGTCCAGGATCTGGTCACGGCTCCAGCGCCCTGGCCGATAAAATTTGGCAACCAGGAATCGGTCGCTGGGGTTATCGGCTTCTTCCATGCCCGCAAGTTCGATTTGGTAGACCCGGTTCTCCAGGCTGTTGAGCGCCAGGCACCGACCGGTGCTGCGAAACCCGGCAGCTTCGACAGCATCCAGGATCCGCTCGGGCGTTAACTGGTAAAACAGTTGCGTTTGCTTGTCGCCCCATGCGGACGTGGTCGATGGTGGTTCGCTGGCCATGGTTTACATTATCTGTTGTGGGCCGTAAGCAACATTCCGTAAATCATGCCGCGCCATTTCTGACGCCGGCATTGTGCGCCGTCATTGGTGTCGCAGTCCTGTTGCGACTGGTCGGCCTGGACGCGTTCGGGCTGTGGAACGACGAAATCATGTCGGTCATGGTCGCACGACGGCCGCTGGGCGAGGTGCTCGCACGATTAATGGCCGATGTCCACCCACCGCTGTATTTCCTGGTCCTGAGCGCCTGGGGCAAACTGACCGGGTTCGGCGACGGCATGGTTCGACTGCCGTCAGCGGTCTTTGGGATCAGTGCCATAGGTGCATTTGTCTGGCTGGTGCGGGCAATCCTGCCCATCCGCGTTGGCCGGGTTGCAACGATCCTGTTTGCCCTGTCATCGCTGCAGATCTATTACAGCCACGAGGCACGACCGTACAGCCTGCTGGTGCTTTGGACTGTTCTGTCCATGGCCCTGTTTGTCCGGCTGGTGCAGCGACCGGGTCGACGATTGGCGGCTGGACTGGTACTGGTGACGGCAGCCGGACTGTACAGTCATTACTTTTTTGGCCTGGTGCCGCTGGTTCAGGCGAGCATTGTCTGCCTGGCGCTGGCCATTGGGCAGCTGCCGCAGGCGCGCCAGCAGACGATGCATGTGGCTTTGTCGCTGGCCGTTGGCGGACTCCTGTTTGCACCGTGGCTGCCCAGCCTGTTCCGGCAATTAGGATCGGTCGGCGACCAGTTCTGGGTACCGGAACCGGATCTGGTCTGGCTGGTCAAGATCCCGTGGATGTTCCTGGGCGCAACCCGCCCGGCGTGGGCAGAACCGGCGACACTATGGCACCACGGCGCAACCGCACTTGTTGCCCTCGTCATCCTGCTGGTCGCCGGCCGGCGGTTGGGGATCATCAGGGGCGGCGACGATCCTGACACAACGGACAGCAGCAGCGTCTGGGATAAACGGCTTGTTCTGATTCTGGCGGTAACCTGGCTGGCGTTGCCGATGCTGGTGGCCTTTGTCTGGTCGATTTTCCGGACACCGGTATTGACACCGCGCAACCTGCTGGTGGTCAGCCCGGCCCTGCCAATCCTGCTGGCGCTGGCCTGGGCGGCAGTACCACCGCGGGCCAGCGCTGTCCTGCTGGCAGCGGCAATCGGCCTGGGGTTGGGCAACCAGGTTCACTTTTCGACGAACGGACACTATCCGTCGTTGCGGGAACCCGCAGCGTATGTTGCCGTGCAGCGTCGGGACCGTGACGGCTTTGTCTTTGATCCGCCGCGACAACGGTCCGAGTTTTCCTATTACGAAAAAGTCCCCATTTCCCGGATTGAGAAATTCGACGCTCCGGTTTCTCGATTCGGGCGCATCTGGCAGGTGGTTTACAAAGCGGGCGAATGGAATGACAGCGTTGCCCGCAACTTGTCGTTGCAGGGGTTCCGGTTGGTCGAACACCGCGAATTCGACCAGGTCGTCGTGATCCTCTGGGCCCGTGGCGGTGGCGGCTTGCGATGATCCGTAGAATGAGGGTTCTTCCTGAACTCGTCACGATCCGGTGGGGGACCGTACACGCGTGAGCGACGAACTGACACCAGACCAGCTGGCCGAACTGCGCCAGGACCTGGCGACGCTACAGGGCGAACTGGCTGAACAGCACCAGCGAACCGCTGCCAACGCAGGCATTGTCGACCTGGACCAGCCGATCGGCCGGCTGTCACGCATGGATGCGATGCAGGAACAGCAGATGGCGCGCGAACAATTGCGCCGCCTGGAAGTCCGGCAGGCACGGGTGGGGTCGGCGTTGGAGCGAATGGATCGCAATGAGTATGGCTGGTGCAGCAGTTGCGACGAACCAATTCCCTGGCCCCGCCTGAAGGTCAGTCCCGAGGCATTGACCTGCGTCGAATGCCACGAAGGCCTGGGTGGCTGATATGCCCAGTCGTTCGATTGATGAGGTGCGCGATTCGTTCGAAGGACTTGCCCAGCGCCTGGACGGCCAGCTGATGATGTACCAGCGGGCGTTGATGGATTCCAGCGTCGAAGTCAGGAACCTGAGCCCCGGTGGCATTGATAATGAATTCGGCTTCCATCTGCATGTCTGGCACTGGCAGTTTGCCCGGCGCCAGCGGACCGCTGACGGTGAAACGGCCGAGGCCATGATCAAGATTAAATACACTGAACCCATGTTTACGTCCCAGGCCGCCGCGATTGAGCTGGGCATCAGCGCCTCGATCTTTCGCCCCGGCAGCGGTGCGGTCTGGCAGCAGTCCGCCACCGAACAGGTCACGATCGACCAGATCGAAACGGCGGGGATGGGCTTGATTATCCAGGAGCGCCTGCGGGCCGCCGAGCACATGCTGAAGGAGCATATCCAGGACGAACCATTATGGTGACGCAACCGACATCAGAGCCCGAAATCGAGCCTGCGGATCCGGTTGCCCGGCGCAACCTGGCAGCCCTGGTGGTCATCGTCGTTGCTGGCGGGATGTTGGTCCTGGGGCGACTGGACGGGTTCCTGGACGAACTGGAACGCCAGGCGGTCAATGATCCCGAAGGCGCAATGGCCCGGGCGTCGACGTTGCTGCAATTTGCCCTCGCAGGCCTGTCGATTGTCTGCGCCCTGTGCGGCGCGGTGATCCTGCGGATCTCGGTCCTGACCTTTCGCAGCGGCCAGTTTCCGCCGCCGGGCTCGGCAGTGATTCGCGACCTGCCCGTTGTTGCAGGGCCAGCAGCGCGACTGCGTGGGCTGCTGGGCGTCGCCGGTGCCGGGGTTCTGTTCGTCTCGGCGCTGTACATCATCACGTTGTTTGACCGTTTCGAACGGCTGCTGGGCTGATCAGTTGACCGGCACGCTGCCAGACGAGGTGCAGTTCTGGGTGGACCAACTGGATCTGGAGCGGCACCCCGAGGGCGGCTATTATCGCGAGACGTATCGTGCCAACGTGGTCGTCCCGGAAAAAGTATTGCCAGCCGGTTTTGCCGGTCCACGAAACGCATCGACGGCAATCTACTACCTGCTGCCCGCGGGTCACGTGTCGGCGCTGCATCGCATCCCGTCGGACGAAGTCTGGCACTGGTATGCGGGCGGCTCGTTGACGATCCACATGCTGGATGACGATGGCCGTCGCCACGACATTCGCCTGGGCCAGTCGATCGCTGATGCCTGCCTGCCGCAGGTGGTCGTCCCGGCCGGTGTCTGGTTTGGCGCAACCGTCGACGACCCCTCACTGTATGTCCTGGCCGGTTGCACTGTCGCGCCGGGATTTGATTTTGACGATTTTGAACCAGGGGACCGATCGGTGCTGCGGGCACAGTTCCCCGAGCATATCGCACTGATTGAGAGTCTAAGCACATGATTAGTGGACCTGTTCTGGTAACCGGCGGATCGGGGTTTCTGGGTTCGCGGATCGTCGACGAGTTGCAGATCCGCTACCCGGAAGCGCCGATCCGGATCCTTGACCTGGTTCCGCCCAAAGACCGGCACCGTGGGGTTGAATTTGTCCAGGGAGATATTGCCGACCGAGGCACCTGCGACCAGGCGTGCGTCGGCGTAGAAACAGTGATCCATTGCGCATCATTGATTGACTGGGGCGCCGCTGCGCGGAAACGGCTGCAGCGGACCAACGTCCGGGGCACCCGGAACATGCTGGACGCAGCGACAGCGGTCGGGGTGCGGGCGTTTATTTATACGAGCAGCCTGGACGTGGTCCTGGACTGGGGCCCGATTGTCGATGGCGACGAATCGCTGCCGTATCCGGCACAGCACCGGGATCATTACAGCCGCTCAAAAACAGCGGCCGAGCAGATGACCATCGCCGCCGACTGTGCGACGATGCGGACCTGCTCGATCCGGCCGTGCGGCATGTTTGGCGAGGACGATCCGTACCATATCGGCCGGTTCCTGCAGGCCTTGCGAGCCGGCCAACTGAAAATGCGGGTGGGTGATGGCTCGACACGGTTCGAGCATGTTTACGTGGGCAATGTGGCATGGACCCATGCGGCGGCGGTGGCTGACCTGCTGGGTGACGCAACAGCGCTTGCCGGGAATTGTTACTTCGTAACCGATCGCCCGGCCGAAAACTTCCTCGATTTTTTTGCGCCGTTGGCGGTGGAGCTGGGATTTACGTTGCCGCCCCCGAACCGCTACCTGCCAACAGGCATTGCCCGGGCGCTGGGCGCGGCCGTGGAATTCCTGACCTGGCCGATCAGCCGGGTCAGCGGCTGGACCCCGTCGTTGACCCGGGCCAGCGTCGCGGCGATAACCACCGACACGACCTTCAAGACCGACCGCATCTGGAGCGACCTGGGCCAGGGTCCGAAGTACGACCCGGAATTATCCATGCGGCAGACCATTGACTGGTACAAACAGCGGGAACCTGCCTGAACCCTACTCTTTCCCGGGCTCGAAACGGCGTTGTTTCTTCAGTGCTCCGCGCCGCTTCTTGGCATCGACTCGTCGGGCACGGGCGGCTGCAGATGGGCGGGTCTTCTTGCGCCGCTTTGGCGGCTGGGCCGCCTCACTGAGCAGTTCGGCCAGTCGTCGCCGGGCTTCGCTGCGGTTCCGCTCGCGCCGACGATGCGTCTGGCATTCCACCAGCAGTTCGCCATCCCGGGTCAGTCGCGACCCCAGACGCGACAGGACCCGGCGGCGCGTCACCTCGTCAAATGCACTGGACTGCTGGACATTGAACCTTAGCTGCACCGCGGTCTCGACCTTGTTGACATTCTGGCCGCCGGGTCCACTGGCGCGGATCCACTGTTCGGACAGCTCCCGGGCCGGGATGACCTGGCGAGTCGTCAGTTTGATGTCTCCTTCTGGCATCCAGGCGGCTACCCGTGCAGGTGCCGATCCATGAACTCAAACACCTGGTCCAGCGCCTGGCGCGTCGGGTGGTCGGCCCGGTCGACATAGTCCACCGTCAGGACCGAATGGGCCCAGGGTTTGATGCCATGGGCGTTGCCCCGGGATGAATCGATTTCAAACCGTAAGAATCGGTCGCCCAACTCGCGACTGAGCGTATCGAATCGCGGCTGGCGGCACAGGCGGTCGCCGGTGAATCGCAGGCCCAGGACCTGCCGGTCCTCGGTGTCCAGCCGCTCGCGGACCTGGGCCAGGACGGCTGGCTCGACCCCGGGATCGGCCTGGCGGTTGCCCGGTCCGATCGGCAACGACGGTTGGCTGAGGACGGGCGCGATCACGGCAGGCTCGGCCATCAGCGCCAGGCCGAATCCGCCGGTCAGGCACATCCCGATTGTCCCGACACCCGGACCACCGCATTCGTCGTGGGCCCGGCGACACAGCGCTCTTAACCAGGTCGTGATCGGGCTGGACTGGCCTTGGGCGAACAGGGCGAACTCGTTACTGATGCAGACCTGCGCGGTATAACGCACGATCTTCATGGTGTTCGGCTCGCCAAAAAATAACGGCATGTAGACACGGTAGCCGCGGGTTACCAGGCGGTGCGCCAGCTGGACACATTCGGGCACCATGCCGGGCAGTTCATGCATCAGGACAATGGCCGGTCCTTCGCCCCGGACATAAACCGTCTTGGTCGTCCCTTCGCTGGTGAAATCAAACTGATCAAATCCATCCAGGAACGGTCCGCTCATGGCGTGCTCCTTACCATTTAATGTGGACGTCTTCGGCGAAACCTGGCAGTCCGTCAACACGCAGACGGGTCCCGTCGGTCAGGCAGACGCTGCCGGACAGCAACCCGAACGCCTTGTTGACCCGAATCCGCTTGATCAATACATTGGCGTTGACAGGCATCGCCCGCAGCGGTTTCAGCACCAGGTTGAACCGGCCGTCGGGACTTCGCAGGCGCCACGGCCGCGACAGCCGCCGCGGGTCAAACGTCCAGTCGACACGATCCAGCTTGTGGGCGACACCATCGACAAACAGGACATTCTCGGATGCTGCCCCGGTATCGCCAAAACCGTTGCCCAGGTTGAACGAAATCGGCACACCGTCGACCGCCCCGGCACCCGCTCCCCAGCGCCAGTTGACGCGATTCGGCCAGACACCCCGACCCCAGTCCATGACCGCAACGTCCCGTTCCGGATCAAATTCGTGTCGCCGGTCGCCGGCCAGCAACCAGCCGTCCGCTGACAGGTTGGGGTTTTTGTCCTCCAGGAAGAACCGGCGATCATCCCCGGCAAACGGAAATGCACAGACGAACGTTTCGGCCCCCCTGGGCCTTGGCCGCAGGCGCAGTTCACCGGCAATCGGACGGCTGACCAGGTTCCGGGGCAGGTTCACCCGGATCCGGTGCCCGCGATCGTCCCGGTCAACGGCCAGGATCGGTCCGTCGTCGCCAGCAAAAATCGCGCCACCCGCGAAACCGGATGGCATCGTCACCCGCCCGGCGTCGCGGGTCACGGTCATGGCAAAATCCTTGCGCCCGTTGGTCAGGTCCAGGATATCGACGTGGGCGAACGCGCCAAAATCAAGATCTGCAACGGTGATATTGACAAAGCGGTCGCGGCTGAAGATCGCGTAATACTCCCATTCGCGGCGCTGGGAATGGTGGGCACCAATCTGGTCCCGCCGATATTCGTGGATCGGCCGGCGGCACCAGCCCGGTCGGGCCAGACGACCGTCGGCCGTCAGCAGCGGACCGGATTCGGTCCATTCAGCCTGATGGGAGCTCATTGTTTGAGCGTACCGCGCGCTGGAAAAACTTTCATGTCAGGGGCCCACCGCGCTACAATTGAGTTATGCAGGGTCTGGTTCAAATTGATCCCCTGGATCCGGGGTTCTGGCAGGCGGTTGCGGCAGCGGCCATAGCCGGCGGCGCCATCGGACTGGAGCGCGAAAGCCGCAACAAGCCATTCGGGATGCGCACCGGGATCCTGATCTGCGTTGGCACGGTCACTTTTATCAAGCTGGGCATCTGGCACGGTGGCGGCGGCGCGACCGATGCCACGCGCGTACTGGGCCAGATTGTCACAGGCATCGGTTTTCTCGGCGCGGGTTCGATTATGGTCCGAGGCGGCACGGTCCAGGGCTTGACCTCGGCAACGACCATCTGGATGCTGGCGGCAATTGGTGCCATGCTCGGTTTCGGCCATCTGCGCGCAGGATTGCTGTTAACGGCCCTGACCTTGACCGTATTGCTGGGGATCGACCTGCTCAGCCGCGCAATCCGCCGGACCCTGGGTCGACCGGACACGCCGGATGGGGTGGACGATTAGCGACCACTATCCCGGACGACTATCCAGCCACGATACTGGTCTCCATCACGGGTATGCATGGCCGTGTATAGACGTTCGACGGGCACCCAGTACCACGGGTTTTTGTGGCCGGCCACGTCCAGAAGCAGCACTGAATCACTGGCAGCGTCATACGCGGCCACCGGCGAAATATGGCCACCGGTTGGCGCACCGATCACCTTGCCCTTGAAATTGACCAGGACAAACTGGTCCGGTTCCGCCATCAGCGCCTGGACCACACCGCGAAAATCAGCCGCTCCTGTGGCGGTGATGCTGCTGGCATGAAACTTGTCGGCCTGCAGGTCGTACGCCCGCAGGATGTCGCGCAGGTTGGTCAGCGTCAGGCCCGGGTCGAAGACATCGCTGCTGCGGGCCTCGATCACATCCCGGGGTTTGATGCCGTCAGTCTGGTCGCCCAGGAACGTGATCTGGGAATAGGCTGGGTACGGCACCCGATGTCCACCAAACTCTTCGGGCAGAGCAACTTCCAGGTCCGCCTGGCTGGGTGCCTGGCCGCTGCCCTGCCGGATCGCGTTCAGGACCATGACCGATGACGCAATCCCGCAGTACAACGGATTGATCTGCGGCTGGTACGTGTGGGCGAGTTGGAAGAAATCTGTCTTGGCCCGGGATTGCCACAGGCGCTCCTGGCCCTCGGTGGTGTACCAGGCGACCAGATCCGGACTGGCAAACGGGACCGCCGCGTCAATCGCGACTGTCTGCGCAGACGCGCAACCAGCAGACTGTATGACCATTACAGTCAGGAAAAAACGTGCCCGGCGACCGATCATGACAGCCCTCCTGTATCAGTGTGTACGACGGGCTGTTGATTCGGCCCGTTCCGACCACTAGAATAGCAGTGTATTGACCTGGACCGGAGCACATCATGGCACCGAAGACCCGAATGCGCATTGCAACTTTTTCCGGACTGACCGGATTCGTCGTGCTCGTCGCAAGTGTTCCACCTGCGTTCGCCCAGCAACCCGCAACCGGACCGACAGCGGCGCCGGTGACCGGGCCCGCGGATCCTGACTCAACAACGACGGCGGTCCCGGCACCAGCAGCATCTACGGGACCGACTGGCGGCGACGAACTGGTCGGCGATGACTTTGACGACTTTTCCCTGCTCGACCTGGCTGCCCTGCTGGATACCGAGGTTGATGTCGGGTCTGGTTTCAAGCAAAAAATCAGCGACATTCCCGCCATCGTCGAGATCATGAACCGTGATCGGATCATGGCCCTGGGTGTCCGGGACCTGAACGAACTGATCCAGCGCCTGATTGGTGTTTACTGGGATCACAACGCCATGGCACCGATCGGGGCCAACTACGCCGAGATCCGTGGCGGGGGTATATCTGACCGGATCCTCCTGATTATCGACGACCATCCCCAACTGGGGGAATTCGACGAAGTCTACAACGGTTATGGCATCCCCATCGAGGCCATCGAGCGCGTCGAGTTCCTGCGTGGCCCGGCGGCAGTGCTATACGGAACTTCATCGATGGCCGGTGTCCTGCGGGTTGTCACCCGCCGGGGTGAACAGAACGGCGGCGGTGCCTTTATCGGTGCCGGGGTCGGCAACAAGACCAGGGGCGTGGTTAACCAGAATGTCCCGCCGGTCGACCATACCGAGGAACTGGCCGGCTGGGCCACGATTGGCAACGCCGACCGCGATGCCTGGAGCGTCCGCACTGACATCCAGGCACGACGGACGCCGGACAAGGGTATGTATTTCCCGGACGACGGTTTTGGTACGCGCGGCACGTTTGCCCAGCACGTCGAATATTTTTCCCACCTGTCCACCGTTCGCAAGGGTGGCCTGTACCTGCGCGCCCAGAACCACATAATGAGTGCGCCAATACAGGGGCTGGCCAGCGCTTTTGCCCTGGACACCAGTACGTCGACGCTGCAGTTGCACGGTGGCGAAGTCGGCTACACCTGGGCGGTCGCCGACAACTGGACCCTGAAATTTCGCGAGGCGATCGACTGGCGCTTCCGCGATTTTGACTTTGGCCGATTTCCGCCTTTCGATACGTTTGGTCGGGGTCTTGAAGGCAACCGCACCAAAGTCGAGTTTGACGGTTATGTCAATGACCTGGCCGCGACATCACTGTTCCAGAATGACCAATGGAAGTTCCTGGCGGGAATCCAGTTCCGCAGCCAGGGATCATCCAATGTGCAGTTCAGGTTTACCGACAACGGTGACGACCATCTGCTGTTTCCGGCGGTGCTGACCGGTGGCATCCACGCCCGGATTCATGACGCCAACCTGCTGGTCCAACTGGGCTACGCACCGGTCGAAGCCCTCGAACTGCTACTGGGCTACCGCCTGAGCCAGTACAAAACCCTGGTCAAGGGCATCGGTTTTAACAAACCCGGCATTGATAACACCCCGGATCCGCGTACGTCGCAGATGATGCGGTCGGCGATAATCTGGCGGGTTATTAACCAGTTCACGGTCAAGGCGCTATACGGCCGGTCCTTCCGCCTGCCAACGGCCGCGGAAATGTACGTTGAAGTTCTCAGCGCCTTTGATCCCAACCCCGGCCTGAAACCGGAATTCATGGACACCTGGGAGCTGAGCCTCGAGGCCCGACCCCGCGACGACCTATTCCTGCGCCTCAACGGCTTCTGGAACGAGAATCGCGATTCCATCGAATTTTCTGCCAACCCTGACCCGACCCGCACGGCCCAGTTGTTCCTGAACAACGAACACGGTTTTTCCAACCGTGGTGTAGAGTTCAATATGGATTGGTATGCCGGCGACTGGCTGAACCTGTTCGGTGGCGGCGTCTTTATGGAGGGCGAACGCCGCCAGGAAAACGCCGCCGGAGTCGTCGAGTCGTTTTACACCCGCGAGGTACCGCGAGTCATTGTCAACGGCGGTGCCAGGTTTACCCTCCTCGACCAGGGCCGATTTCAGGTCACCCCGGCCATCTACCACCGCGGCCGCAGCTTTGACAGCGACGGCGACACCCGCCTGCACATGACCATCCTGTCAACCCCGGTCGAGGGCTGGACATTTTCATTGCACGGCGAAAACCTGACCAACAGCAGTATGTACCAACCCCAGTTCGTCGGCGTGAATTCTCCCCAGCAGGACGTCTACGAACGCGACACCGTCATGGTCCGCGCCGGCGTGGCGGCCGAGTTTTAGCCCGAGGTTATCCCCCGGGGAAGTAGACGGGAATGATTTGCCACAGAGGCACAGAGGACCGGAAAGGGAAGACTTTCCACCACAGGGAACATGGGAAAAGTCAGGGGTAAGAAAGAATCAGGAGCAGTAAAGAATTTTCCCGCCACAGAGAACACGGAGGGCACGAATTAACGAGGATCAGAAAGATTTTCAAGAAGTGCCGGACAAGACAAAAGCTTCAGGATTCACCCCACGACCGCGCACGCCGTGGCAAACGGCCCGACCCCGCACCTGCCCATTGAGCAAGGAAATGCTGTCTGGGCCGAATGCCTGGGCGTGGCATTCGGCAGCAAGCCGACAGGCGCAGCCCGAAGGGCTGGACCGGCGGGAGCCGGGCCAGCAACGGTAACGAGTTCAAAGTGCCCTCTGGGTATTTCCTGCGGCCCCAGCCAGGGGCCCTTTTGGCGACGCCTTCGAGGTCCCCCTTGAGGGGATTGGGCGAACCGAGGGACTGGGGCTCGTCCCGAGGTGGCGACGTCGGCCACGGGCCGATGTCCCCGCAGGGCGGTCGCGTCGGGCGACGTGACCGGAACAAAAAGCGACCCGCCGGAGGCATCTGCTCAAAAGAAAAAACGATAATGGCCATAGAGCGACAGAGGAAGAAGCGAGTCAAGAAAAGATCATTGACACGCGGCGTACGGCGCTTTGTCCTGCGAACCAGGAACATTCAGGATCTGGCTACGAGAACGAGATAATCCCCGCCCCCTACAAATACCGCAACCACCAGTCATCACGCTGCGCCTTGAACCCCGCGTACCACCGCGTCGGAAAATACAACACCACCAGCGACACAAAAAACACGGCATAAACGCCCCACAGGTCGAACCCCGGCACCCCGGCCGGGCCCGGGGGCGGGTCCATGGCGGCGGGTCCAAACCGGGCAAACGCGATCGGAAAACTGGTCAGCCGCAGCCAGTACAGGTGGATGATGTAAAAAAACATGGGTACGGTGCCAAACACCATCAAACGCCGCTGCCATGGTCCAATGGTGCGCCCGTCCAGCCAGGCCAGCAGCAACAATGCCGGCCCCAAGGTCATGCACAGGTAAAGCAGCGACGGCGGGTATTTGGTGGTATTCAGGAAATCCATCAGGGTAAAAACGTCGCTGCGCTGGGTCGCCCAGTGCGCCGGGTCACCGTACAGGCCGGTCCAGCGCAGGACCACGAACACCGCTACCAGGGCGATCCCCAAACGCCGCAACAACACCCGGCGATCGGGGACGCGCATCAACAGCTCGCCCAGGCCGTACCCGGCAAACATCACACCGGCCCAGGGGACAATTGCATAAACCACCATCAGCTTGTGGCCCGGTGCCCACATCAACTGTCCGTGGCCAAACAGCATCAGTCCCAGCCAATGGTCCCCGGCCCCGAACTGCGGCAGGGCATTGTGCCCGGCGACAATCGCCAGGCCCAGCCAGCCCACGACCGCTACCGGCAGTCGACAGAAGATGCCAAGGAGGACCATGCCCCACCCCAACGCCCAGATCACCTGGACCACCGCAATCCGGTACAGCGGGTCCGGTGCCATGGCAAAGTGGATCACGGTCCATTCCAATACAACCAGCCACAGGCCCCGCGTCAACAGGAATCTAGACAATGTACGGTGGTCTACCCGCCGGCCGTACAGCCGTGCCGACACCCCGGCCAGCAGCACAAACACCGGCGCACAGAAATGCGTCACCCAGCGCGTCATAAACAGCGCCGGCCAGGTCACAGCCATGTCCGTTGGCTTGGGCGTAAAGCCCATGAACATATTTCGTGAGTGGTCCAGCAACATCACCACCATCACGATGCCCCTGAGGACGTCTATGGACTGGATGCGCCCGCGGGCAGCGGATGGGTCAGGCTGTACGGTTGCAGTCAATGGCTCGATCGATCCAGGCGATCGTCAGGAATGACCGGCGGTGTCGCGCTGGTCAATGCCGGACGGCGGGTATCGCAAAGTGTACTGCTGGTTCCAGTGATCGTAAAAGTAGTTGTGATACTCCCCGGCGATAAACTGTTCCGGTGTCCAGTCGGCAGCACATGCCTGGGCAACACAGCACAGGTCCCCGTTGTCTTTCTGCCAGACCGCCAGGTAATGGACACGGCCAGCGATCGGACCGCGCCAGACCCAGTAGTCCCGATCCTCGACCCGGGCCGTTCGGCAAAACGTCCAGTCACTGGACGGCAGGGCCAGGTTCAGTCGCCCGGCGGCATCGGCCAGCGCCACCGGTGCCTCGGACTCATTATCGGGATCCAACCGCGGCAACTCCAGTTCCAGGCGGACCAGGTCCCGGATATCGTCAGGCATGTCAGCCAGGTCGATCATGGCGACAGTATACCGTCGCCCCGGCCCGTCCCCGTGCCATCCGGGCAGCGCGATATGTAAAACTGTTGCCATGACAAACACTCGACACATGGGTGCCACCCTGGTCGCAGCCGTCGGCATCCTGGCCATTGCCGCAACCATCTGGCGTGCCCGGGCGCCACAATCCGCAGCAGCACCGGGCCAGGTCCAGCGGGCCAGCAACGCCCTGGCTGGATCGCCCAGTCCCTACCTGCGGATGCATGCCGACAACCCGGTGGACTGGTACCCGTGGGGGCCAGAGGCACTGGAACTGGCCCGCAGTCAGGACAAACCAATCTTCCTTTCGATCGGCTATTCAACCTGTTACTGGTGCCACGTGATGGCCGACGAGTCGTTCGCGGACCCGCTGGTTGGCGCGCTGCTTGCCCAGCACTTTGTCAGTATCAAGGTCGATCGCGAGTTGCGGCCGGACCTGGATGACCTGTATATGACCGCGGTCCAGGCGATTGCCGGGCGCGGAGGCTGGCCATTGACGGTCATTCTGACACCGGACCTGAAACCGTTCTGGGGTGGTACGTACATGCCCCGCGACCAGTTGCTGAACCTGCTGCAGACGGTCGGTGATGCGTGGCGGTCCAGCCGCGACGAGCTGCAGGCCCGGGCCGAACACGTGGCGACCATCGTCGCCGGCAGTGTCCATCCGGGCTCACCGGCCGAACAGGTCCCTGGTCCGCAGTTGCTGTCAGCCGCGGTTGATGAACTGGCCCGCCATTTTGACCCGGTCCACGGGGGGTTTGGCCCCGGACCCAAGTTCCCACAGCCTGCACGACTACAGCTGCTGCTCGAGTACGTCCGCCAGACCGGCGACGCAGACACTGTCCGTTTCCTGGCCTTGACGCTTGACCGAATGGACCAGGGTGGAATCCACGACCACGTCGGCGGCGGCTTTCACCGGTACGCGACCGACGACCGCTGGATAATGCCCCATTTCGAGAAAATGCTGTATGACAATGCCCAGCTGCTGGATGTTTACGCGAGGGCAACGGAACTGTCCGGCAACCCGGTATACGCTGCGGTGGCTGCGGATATTGCCCAATGGATGATGTCGACCATGAGCGCTGCCGATGGGACCTTCTATTCCGCAATTGATTCGGCCACCGGCGGCATCGAGGGCCAGTACTACACGTGGACCACCGGCGAGCTGGATGCAGCACTGAATCCGATGCAACTGGCAGCTGTGACCGAGGATTTTGGCCTGGACGAACGTGCGGCCGATCTGGACGGTCGCACCGTCCTGTTCCGGTCCCGGCCGGTCACCCAGGCTGCGGCGGCCCGGGGACTGACCGTCAGCCAGTACCAGACCGTCTGGTCGACGATTCGCAACGTGCTGTCCGATGCCCGGGCGGCCCGGCCAGAACCGTTCGTCGACCGCAAACGAATCACCGCCTGGAACAGCCTGGCAGCCGCATCCCTGGCGTCGGCGGGCCAGGCATTGGACCAGCCAGAATGGACCGCCGCGGCCGCCATGGCGATGAATGCGCTGCTGGCCCAGGCGGTTACGCCGGACGGCCTGAGTCGCATTGCCACCGATGGCAAACAACGACTGCCGGCAATGCTGGATGACTACGCGGCAACGATCCTGGCCCTGGTTGAGCTGCACGACGCCGGGCCGGACACCGGTCCCTGGCTGGATGGTGCTGCACAGGTTGCGGACCTGATGATCGGCGAACTATGGGATCCGGTCGGCGGCGGCTTCTACTACGCGCCACCGGAACATGACCGACTGCTGTTCCGTGGCAAGGACAGCCGCGACGGCGCACTGCCATCCGGTAACAGCCTGGCCGCCCGAGCGTTGACCAGATTGGCAGCAGCCGGTGAATCAAAATACGCCCCCTACGCCGCAGCAATATTCCGGGTCTTCGCCCAACGCCTGCAGGCCGATCCCCGGGACCATCCATACATGATCCTGGCGCTGGCCCAGTACCATCACGCCGAATTGCCACTGGATGGGCCGATGCCCTCGATCCCGGAAATTGCGGCGTCAACGACTCAGGTCGTGGCCGGGACTGCAGCCTGGGACGCCACCCTGGACCAGTGGATCATCCAGATCGTCGTTCGCGACGGCTGGCACCTGAACGCCAACCCGGCGGGACTGGATTTCCTGGTGCCGACCGCTGTTGCCGCCAGCAGGGACGGCCGACCGCTGGCCATCCAGCCTGACTACCCCCAGGGCAATGCCATCACCCTGGGCGCATCCGGCCACGTCATCCCGGTCTATTCCGGTACTTTTCCAATTATGACGGCCCTGCAAGATCCTGATGCCGCCGGCCTGGAATTCGCCCTGCGGGCCCAGGCCTGCAACGATCGCGGCCAGTGCCTGCAACCAACCACATCACTGATCCCCCTGGCGACGCCGTAGCACCCAATAATCGGCCGCGGATAGCAGAAGAAATATTGCGCGCCACAGAGGCTCGGAGAACTGTGGGAAATCACGCTAAGGAGCGGGGAAGAGGAATTCAGCAATGGTGGGGAACAGAACCGGCCTCTTTTGCTAAAGGGTTCACACCGCAATTGCGCCCGACTTGACAAACCATTCGACCCCGCATCTGCTCCTTGAGCAAGGAAATGCTTTCTCCGCCGACTTCCGGGGCGAAACCGCTTCGATCAACCGTAGGCCCCACCGAGAACGTAAAACGTCGTCCACATCGCAACATAGAACAGGTTGGCCATCAAGATCAAGCCACGGTCTCGGACCTGCCGGTGCCGCTGCCACAGGATGACAGACAGGCCGGCTACCAGCAGCATCTCCACGGGTGCCATGATGTGCCCGAAGTGGGCCGGGTCCCAGTAACTGACAGGACTGTCGAAGCGCCACATACTCAACGGATACAGATGTCGATGACCGTCGTCGTGGTGCAGCGGCAGGTCCAGCACGAAATGTACGAGCATGCTCAGCCCAAGGTACATCGGCCCCGGACGGCCGGCCCAGCGGGCAATCAGGACAAACAACAGCACCAGCGGCACAGAATTGAAACTGTCAAACAGCGCCTGCCAGCCCGGCTGGAAATAAAGACTGTTCCAGATCAGGTCCTCGGGATGGCCCTGGATGAATCGGACGATGACGTAGAACAGGAACATGGGCGCGTCCGGCAGGATCGAACCCGCCAGAATCCACCGCTGAATCACAGCCGACTGTCCCCGCCCCAAACCCGCCAGACTGACAATCGCGTGCCCGGGCGTGTTCACGGCCACACCTCGGGAGGCACGGGAAACGACAGGGAAGACAGAGAAGAGTTTTTCATACCTCTGAGAGCACAGAGGTCAAATTAGCAAAAGAGCGGGAAGCAAATATGGGCCGGACAAACATCAGCAAACTCCAGATTAGCCCCACGATCGCGCACGCCTTGGCAGACAATCCGACCCCGCCCCAGCGAGGCGCATTATTGCGGAGCTTTCGAGGTCCCTCATGAGGGGATTTGGCGAACCGGGGGACTGGGGCTTGTCCCGAGGTGGCGACGTCGGCCAAGGGCCGATGTCCCCGCAGGGCAGTCGCGTCGGGCGACGTGACCCGAACAAAAGCGACCCGCCGGGGGCATCTCAAGTGCTCAAGAACAGAACTAGCCACGGAGGCACAGAGTGTCAGTATCGAAAATCGGAAGTTGGCCCGCCATTGGGTCGAGCACCGGCAATGCACCCCGCGCCCCGCCTGAGGTAAACCCCTTTGCCATCCGCCCCACCACTCAACAACAACCATCGGCAGGCGCACTGTAAACCGGCGCAAACCCGCCCCCCGGCGTCCGCATATTGGTCACTTGTCCACGGTACAGCCGTGCGGCCCGAAGCAGGACCTGCCCGTCGTAGACGTAGTTACGAACGTCTGCCTTGAGCTCCACCTCCGCACCATCCAGTTCGATCGTTCGGCCGCTGGGCGGGACCTGCTGCTGTGCCACATAACCCACCGGATCAGCCAGAATCTGGTCCCACTTACCCCTGGTCAACTTGTCGCCCCGGTAGGCGCCACGGCTGCCAAACCCCGACACCGGCTTGAAAAACAGGTCTCGCCGTTCCGCCCACAACCGTTCGGCATCGTCCGGTGTAACCAGTCGGATTGGCGGAATCGTCCGGCCCAGGATCTCGATGTCCGTTGCCTGTATCCCCATGGCGGCCAGACCCGCCCCATCCGACAACCGCACCAGGTTTCGCTTGTCCGCACCCATCTGGTAGTGGAAGGGGTTGGGGCTGACCACCGCCACGCCGCCCTGCCACACCTGCCGCAGCACCGCGACCTCAGTTCCGGTCAACAGGAAATCCGTGTGCCGGTTGTAGATCAGGTCAATCACCTGGTCCCCGATCCACAGGCGACCGTCGCGAACCGTCAGTTCCGCCGGATCCGCGATCACCGTACGGATTCCGGCGGCGGCCAGCAGCTGGGCCGCCATCAGGAATTCCGGGTACAACGGTTGCCGGGCAGGCGCGTCGTCAACGATCGCAACCGACCCCAGGGCCCTGCCTCCGGTAGCCACCGCATATTCGTGCCGGAACATCTCTACCAGTCGATCCCGTGTCCGGGTCAGCTGGTCACTGTCGGGGACCACGCCATCAATCGCTGTGCAGCAGGCCCGCTGGGCGGCGGCCAGCGCAACGTTCAGGAACGCACCCCCGGCATTGGTGTTGACCTCGATCAGCCGGGGACCATCCGGCCCCAGGTGAAAATCCATGCCCCACATCAGTCCCGGCCCAACTCCGCCGGTGATTCCGTCCAACTGGCTGGTCGCGCCGCTGGCCTGCTGCCATTGCAGCGTCCGGAAAATCCGGTCCAGGGCAGCAATTGTCTGGTCCATCACCAACACGTCGTCGGCGGCAACAAAAAACGGCAGGTCCGCAAACAGATGCAGGCGGCGTTCGAGGATCTGGTCGGCGAACTCGGGGACGGCTGATCGCAATCCGTCCGCCAGCGCCTGACGATCCAGCATCACGCAACGGCAGTGTTCGTTCAGCAACTGGGCCGCTTCAGCCACAGGCCATCCCCGCCGATTGGCGACGTGTCATGATTCGAGTCGTGTCAACTGGGCTGCCAACTGACTGCGCCAGGCATCGGCCAGCGCCGGGGCTGCCAGGATGGACCGCACTGCGGCTGCGTCACCGGAATTAAAAAAGCCGGTTTGCCAGACATCGCGGATCGACGGCTGGGCCGGGTCGGTGTGAATTGGATCAACCGTATCGCCGTCCTGCAACTGCCCCGGTTCAATGACACGAAAATAGATGCCGGTCCGGCCGCTGTCCAGGAACCGCTTGACGATCGCCGGGTCGCCCATGCGAATACCCAGTTTGAAACAGGGAATCCGCGGCTGCGTTGCTTCGACCACAACGGATCCGATCCGAAATCGGTCACCGACATGGACCGCGTCTTCCAACAGCCCGGTACTGGTCAGGTTTTCGCCAAATTGCCCGGGTTGCAGTTCGTCGCGGTCCAGTTGGCCGGCCCACCACGGGTAATGTTCGTGCGGGTACAGGTAGACGGCCTTGTCGCGGCC
>JBFJWU010000006.1:0-22873 GCA_041623475.1 bacterium
GCCAGTTAAGTACCATATCCGCTACGGGAAACCAATTGATTTCTCACAGACATTTTCTCCTGACGATGCCAGCGACCCGACGCTGGTTGAGAACCTGGCGCGGGAGGTTCAGGGCGTTGTTCAGGGACTGGTTGATTCAGGTCTGAACGACAGAAACGGGATCTTCAGATAACTGTGACCAAAAGCAGATCCAAAGGTACTTCGCGACGACGGGGATATCTGGTGACGGGTGCCACGACCTCACTGGGGGCACGGACGGTCGAGTTCCTGCTCCAACAAACGGATACCCGCATTGTTATTGGGGTTGCTGCCGAAAAGCAGGGACCGGACATTCGCGATTCAGACGGTCGATTTGAGTATCGCCGAGCCAATCTTCTGCGTTCGCGCGATCTGAAGAACCTGTTCAACGGCGAGGAAATTTCCGGTGGATACGTGGACACCGTGGTCCACCTTGCGTATCGTCACCTGCCAGAGACTGCCGGGCAGGGAACGCACCAGCTTAATATCAGCGGAACAAACAGCCTTCTCTCCCACAGCCTGGAGGCGCGTGGCATCAAGAGGTTTGTCCTTCGTTCCAGCGCAATGGTTTACAGGATTTCCCCATTGAATCCCAGCATCCTGCCTGAAACCTGCGATCTGGACATGGAACCGGATACCCACCCGATTATCCAGGATGAAGTCAACGCCGAAATGCTGTGCCGGATGAAAATGGACCACCCGGAAACAGAGATTGTCGTCCTTCGCCCTGCCTACACTGTCGGCAAAGACACGAGGTCTTTTATCTCGGCCTTCTTGCAATCCAGGGTTTGCCTGACGGCAGTGGGCTACAATCCGCTTGTGAACATCCTGCATCACGACGACATGGTCCGTGCCCTTTGTCTGGCCGCGCATAATGGCCGAAAAGGCGTTTACAACATTCCTGGCTCCGAAACGGTGCCGATGAACCATATGGTTCGACTGGCGGGTCGAAGTCCTCATGCGATTCCCTGGCGATTCCTGCCCGCCGCGTACCGGGGCCTGCGGAATCTTGGCCTGTCAACTTTTCAGGTAGAGGTCAGCCCCGAGCGTATGCGATACCCGTGTATTCTGGACGGCACGCGGGCTGCGCGGGCACTTGGCTACGAGCCACAACAACGCGTCGATTTTTCATCGCTGGCCTAAGACACTGTGGCACACCCTGCTTGCTGGAATCTGGACCTGAATGACTTTGCGCGGGTCATGCGGCGCCGACAATTTCTCTGGGACTGGTTCCAGCCAACTGCTGCCGGATTGGAAAATCTGGACGGCCTGGGCGGTGCTTTACTCGTCAGCAATCACGGTGTCTTTGGCCTGGATTTAACTGTTCTGATCCAGACAGTATTTCGGCAAACCGGCCGTCCGCTCAGAACCCTGGGTGACCACGTCGTCTTTTCGACGCCGGGATTTCGCGACGCGGCCTGGCGAATTGGCGCGGTCGAAGGCACACCTGACAATGCAGACTGGTTGTTGCAAAACGGGCACCTGGTACTCGTGTATCCCGGCGGCGCAAATGAAGCTCTGGCTCCGGAGTCCCGGAAACACCAATTGATGTGGAACGCCGCCGACGGCTTTGTAAAAACAGCGATCCGGAATCAGGTGCCGATTGTTCCCGTCGCGGGGTTGGGTGTGGACGACACGTACAGGCAGGTCCTTGATCGCCGCCAGGTCGGGCGCACACCGTTGGGATGGCTGATCAGGCGTTTGTTCGGTGAGAAGTACATCCTGCCAATCTACGCTGGCCTGGGGCCATTGCCACGACGAGTCCGGATCCACTACGAATTTGGCGCTCCTATTGAAATGCCTGGCAACCCGGCATCCGCCGGGGATCCGGGCATCGTTGAACAATTCCGGAATCAGGTTCAGTCCGTGCTGCAAGGCATGCTTGATGCAGGAATGCTGGCGCGGCGTCAGCATTAAGCGTCGGGCTACCCGCGAACCAAACGTACTCCCAGCCAGACGGCTGCCAGGGCAAGAACCAGGGTAACCCGCCCCATCCAACGGGCAGCCACGCGCAGGTTGGCAGCTGCAGTACCATCTGGTTCGTTCTGCCACAGACGGGTTGCCCCCGGACCGATCACAAAGTCATGACACGCCGAAACCGCCAGAATAATCGCAACAATGACCAGTTTCAGTTGCAATAATCGAATAAATCCCGCTTCGTGCGAGGTCAAGAATACGGATTCCAATGTTGCCCCGCGAACAGACGCCAAGGCCGCACCCGTTGCAACCAGCAGGCAAAGACTGGCCCATCCGGCCGCACGGAATCTACGCCCCGCGCCATCCACAAGCCGCGCCCTGGTCAAATCATCCAGTACTTTCAGCTCCGGCACAAGTACCAGTACCAGGAAAAACATCCCGCCGATCCAGATAAACGCTGCCAACAGATGCAGCCAGACAAGCGCCGGATAGCTCAATTCAGACTCGATTCGGCAAGGCCCCCGGTCCAGTATGAACCGGACCACGAGCTTGATTGGAATGCACGACACATGGATAAATCGTATCGATCCAGCGAATTGGAAACATTGACCATTGTCAAGGACGCAAACCGCCAGTCGGGTTACCATCGATGGCATTACTGGACGGAGCTCCCAGTGCCCACAATTGCGACTGCGAACAACGCCAATAGACCCGGACATCCGGGTACCACGCCGCGACCGGGTGATTTGGATAAGTACATCCGCCGTGGCCCACGCTACACCAGTTACCCAACGGCCGTCGAGTTCTCGCCCGCAGTTGACAGTGTTGCATTTGAATCTGAACTGGCACGGATTGAATCCGGGAACCAGCAGCATTCGTTGTACATTCACATTCCTTTTTGCAGGTCGCTGTGTACCTATTGCGGCTGCAACATGGTTGTCCGTCGTGACACCAGCCAGGCCAGTCGGTACCTGGACTGTCTGGATCGTGAATTGGCAATGATCGCTGGTTCTGTTGCTGGCAAAATTCGGCTGCAGGGATTGCACTGGGGCGGCGGGACACCGAACTTCCTGTCTGACAGCCAGATCTGCCGTCTTTGGACATCGATCCACAGTCGATTTGAACTGAATCCGGACGGCGAACGCTCGATTGAACTGGATCCTCGGTGCACTACACCGGCGCAATTGGAATTGCTAAAAGAACTGGGCTTTCAACGCATCAGTTTTGGTGTCCAGGACTTTTCACCCAATGTCCAGCAGGCGATCAACAGACAGCAGTCCGTGGACCTGCTGACATCGCTGACCGCACATGCGCGCCGAATCGGGATCAAGGGCATCAATTTCGACTTGATCCTTGGACTGCCCCACCAGACGCCGGATTCATTTGCGACAACGTTGCGCCACGTGATCCGGCTGCGTCCGGACCGTATCGCAGCCTACAATTTTGCCTGGCTTCCAACACTGAAAAAGCACCACCAGAAGATCCAGCCGGAATGGCTGCCAGCCGCCGACGTCCGCAGCCAGATCTATGAGCGGACCCATCAGGTTTTGTGCAATGCCGGCTACCGCCATATTGGCCTGGACCACTTCGCCCTGGCCGACGACCCGCTGGTCCGGGCCCAGGACGATGGGCGATTGTTCCGTAATTTCCAGGGTTATACGACGGGCCACGACCAACTGTTGCTTGGCGCGGGAATGTCCGCAATCTCGCAGCTTGAAGGGTGCTTTGCCCAGAACAGGAAAACCATCAGAGCCTATATGGATGCTATTGAATCCGGCAAATTCGCAACCGACCGTGGCACCCTGCTCACAGATGATGACCATATCCGGTCAGCGGCAATCCAGCAGATCATGTGTAACTTCAAACTGGATCTCGATGCCCTGTCGATCCAACTGAACCGCACTATGGACGGGGTGTTCGCTGATGAGTTGGAGCGTTTGCAGGTGTACCAGCGCGACGGCCTGATCCGATTTGGCTCCAACGGTTTCTCGGTAACCGATATCGGTCGTTACTACGTACGGACAATCGCGATGGAATTCGATGCCTATCGGCGAGGGAACGGCGAAACAGGAACCTTCTCGCAAACGGCTTGAACGTACAGAAATCGAAACTGTTGCCGTTTTCAGTGTTCCCCTGTAGGTCCTTTACCGATCTGGCCGGTTTCAATCGCGACCGCTACTTTTGCCAGTACTGTAAAGACGAACAGCCCCAGCGCCAGGATTCCGGCGGAGACCAGCAGCTCAATCGCAGTGGGCGCGTACTCGACAATCTCACCCAATGGCGACGGAATGAACCCGGGCACGACCAGCCCCATGCCCTTTTCAATCCAGATCGCAAAAAATAACACCGTGGCAGCGGGCACCAGTACCTTGACCTTTCGCCGTAACGGATGAATCGTCAGGATTGCAGTCATGGCAACATTCAACCCGATCGCGGTCCATATCCATCCGGTCAGAGCGTTGTGCCCATGGAGCCCGAAAAACAGGTATCGAGCGCTCAGGCTGTGATGCGTCGGCCAATAGAACTCTTTGAACAGTTCAGACGCCAGCATCACCAGATTAATCTGGGCCGCCACCGTTACAATCAGCCCTAACTTGTGCAGTGTTTCGTCCTTGATTTTGTACTCGGTAAACCGCCGAATCATTACCAGCGAAACAATAATAAATGATGGCCCAGCCGCAAATGCAGATGCCAGAAATCGGGGCCCCAGGAGCGATGTATTCCAGTAGGGACGAGCCGTCAGCCCCGCATACAGGAACGCGGTGACCAGATGGATTCCAAAGGCCCAGAATACGCTCAGGAAAACGAACGGGACGTACAGATTACGCCGGGGCTGACGTCCGTGGTAGTGCTGGTACAGAACGTACATCGGAATCAGCAGGTTCAGCGCCAGGTACCCGTTCAGGACAAGCACATCCCACGTGAGCATCGACTGGGGAAAGTTGAAATAGCCAATGCCCGGCATCATGTGCCACAGCCGGGTCGGACCACCCATGTCCGCTGTGACGAACGCCAGGCACATTACCAGGGCCGAGACCGCAACGCCTTCGCCGACCAGCACCGCCCGGGAAAAATCGACATCCTGAAGCACGTACGCGGGCAGGACAATCATTACGGCTGCTGCGGCCAAACCAACCAGAAACGTAAAGTTTGAAATATAAAGGCCCCAGCTGACGTGGTCCGTCATGCCGGTAACAACCAGCCCCTCGCGAAATTGTACGCTGTAGGCGTAACCACCGACGATCATAACCAATGACAACGCGCCCATCCACAGGTGGTAAGCCCGTCCACCTGTTGTCGCCACGACAATCCCGTCTTTGAAGAAAGAAAACACTTAACTCGCCCCTAGTCCATGAAGTACCAGAACTTGGGATCGGTCCCCAGGTCCTCTTTCAATCGAAATACCTTCTTGTTTGCCAGAACCCAGCGAATTTCACTGTTGGGATCCAGCAGATTCCCAAAAATCCGCGCGCCGGTCGGGCACGCTTCGGCACAGGCCGGCTGCTGACCTTCCCGTGTTCGCTGGATACAGAATGTGCATTTCTCCATAACGCCCTTTTTGCGCGGCCGGTTTCCCAGGTAATGCTGACGAGGATTGACTTGTTCTGCGGGAACAACCGGCTCTGCCCAGTTGAATCTCCGGGCCCAGTATGGACATGCAGCCTCGCAGTAGCGGCAACCGATACACCAGTCGTAGTCGATCACTGTGATACCATCGGGCTCTTTCCAGGTTGCACCAACCGGACAAACAGTGACGCACGGCGGATTCTCACACTGAAAACATTGCGTCCCAAGATAAAAATGACCTTCCGCCGGCACATCGTGGAAATAATCGGCTTTCCCGTCTTCCAGGTTCATCCGACCATTCTCCATCTCGAATATCCGAATGTATTGCATGTTCGAACGTCGGTCCTGATTGTTTTCCAGCACACAGGCCTTGACACAATCCCGGTAGCCTCGGCAAGTGGAGATATTGAATGCGTAACCATACAGGACATTTGGGCGCGCCTGTGTACCGGCAATATGGACGTCGCGGCCAGTTTTCATTTCGGCCAGGCGTTCCAGGCGGCTGATGGTCTGTTGGCGCTCAGCGGGGGTCATCAACCGGAAGTTCCCCTTGAAGTACTCCTCCCACTCCAGTGCCTTGCGTTCCTTGGCGGCCTCTGCTTCCAGCGGATTTGCAGCGGCACGTACGACCCCCGCTGTGGCCACGGCGCCGCCGAACATCGCAGCCAGACTGGCACGCCGGCTCATTTTCTTGTTCCCAAGGCCGCCAGATCGCTCTATTTCCGGGTCGCATTCGCATCCGCTGCCACAGGACCCTGCTCGTTCGGTGCGCTCGATTCGTGGATCCGCCCCGGAGGTCAGCAATCGCATGAATCCAGCGAAATCGATCGGTTTTTGCTCGTTGCTCATTTCAGTGTCCAGCCTTTTT
This sequence comes from bacterium, assembly GCA_041623475.1. GTDB lineage: Bacteria > J088 > J088 > J088 > J088 > JBFJWU01. Next base: position 6,371 of record JBFJWU010000006.1, read on the forward strand.
TGCACGATCGGGCGCGATCGTCGGTTGTGCAACGGGCATCCTTGTTTCCAATGCAGGGGAATGTGGATTATGGCAGCCTGCGCAGGTTTTAATGACCCGGGGTTCCGCCCAACCGGTTAACCGTTTTCCGTGCGCACCGCCAAGCCAGTCCTGTCGCTGATCACTGTGGCACTTACCGCACAATTCGTTCGCAAACTCGAATCCCAGTTTCGATTCGCCAAGCAATTCCAGGGATCCAGGATCCTGTGCCACATGGCAATCCCTGCAGGTCATTCCAGGCGCGTGGACCAGCGAGACCTGCCAATGGGCCGCCCGCTGTTCGGGCAAAGTCCTGGACGTGCGCCCCGTCATTCCCGGACCGTGACAGTTTCGGCACGCTCTCGCATCGGGATTGTGCCCGGCCACCCAGGATTCAAATGTCGCATCTGGAACCGGAACGGCATCCAGTGTCGCAACGGTTCTCGACGCGTCGTCGGGACTGACCAGCAGCGCCGGACCGATTCCGGTCCCGTTGTGTTCTGACTCGAAGCAGGAAACCAACAACAGGGCAGCAAGTATGCCGGTCACTATCCGGATCATGGGGAACCATCCTGTGGTGGAAACGGTGCCGCCGGTTCCTGGGGGACGTGGCATTGTCTGCAATTTACCCGTTCTGGATGTGTTGTCCGGATTTCTGCGACGGCCGCAGGCCCCGTGTGGCACGCCTGGCAGTTTTCGCGCAACTGTAATCCGTGCGGCATCACCAGCGGACTGGTCGGCAACGCACGGCGTCCGATTTCGCGTACTGCGGGCTCCTGCCAGTTGATTCCGCGGAAATTTGTCGCCGAAACCTGGGGGACGTGGCATTGTCGGCAGTTTGCAAATGTCGGGTGTGGCGTAATTGGCGCATAGGCGCGTAAAGTCGGCGCGTAGCCGCCGTTCTCGTGACAAACCATACAATCATCAGCGACCAGCCCATCATCATCAATCGGATGCGGAATCGTTGGCGGTGCACCGGCATAAGCCCGATTTGCGCTGAGATTTCGAAGCGTTCGCCGCCTCGCCCCCGGTATCGCAGGTGCCAGTGTCATCGCAACTGGATAGGCCTGGTACATCGCACCTTCGGCCTGGTTGACCGGACCGTCAGTGCTGGCCGCCATCGGTGCCTGGCCGGTAAATGCCGAATCCGGACCGCCGCGAACGGTCTCGCCGACCAGCCACACGACGACCGGGACCGTCGCAAAGAAGGTCGCGATCAGGACTATACGTGTCCCCGGGTTCAACGCCGCGCCCTGCCTCAGGCCCGCTCAACGCGGACGGCGCATTTCTTGTAATCCGGCTGCTTGGAAATCGGGCAGTATGCGTCGAGTGTCAGCTCATTGACCAGCAGGCTTTCGTCAAAGAACGGGACAAACACCTGTCCGCGCGTTGGATTACCCCGACCGTTAATACTTGCGCGGATGCGCAGAACACCACGCCGACTGGTCAACACAACGCGATCGCCGTCAGTGATTCCCAATGACGCGGCATCTTCTGGATGAATCTCCACGTAGGCCGACGGCACCGCGCGATGCAGTACCGGGATCCGCCGCGTCATGGAACCTGAATGCCAGTGTTCGATAACTCGACCCGTGTTCAGCCAGAACGGATACTCATCGTCCGGGACTTCCGGGGGTGCCTCATATGGACGCGCCCAGATCCAGGCCCTGTGGTCCGGCTTGCCGTAAAAGTCGAACGGTTTAGTCGGATCGCATGCCGGATCATATGTACTGTTAAATCGCCACCGTGTTTCCTTGCCTTCAACGAAGGGCCACTGAACCCCGGCACGAGACTTCAAGACGTCGTAAGGTGCCATCTCGTGCTTCGGTCCCGCGTGGAAACGACGGTATTCGTTCCAGATCTCTTCGATATGTGTCGCTGGTTGGTATGGGAATTCCTTTTCGAACCCCATACGACGCGCGACCTCGATCATTTGCCAGGTATCGCTCATTGCGTCGCCTGGGGGATCTACCAACTTTTCGAAATGTTGCGTACGCCGTTCCGAGTTACCGTACATACCTTCGCGTTCGATCCACATGGCGGCCGGCAGGATGACATCAGCCACCTCGGTTGTCGGTGTCGGGTAGATGTCCGACACAACGACGAAACGTCCTTCCTTTTCCAGCCCCCCACGATAGCGGTTCAGCTTGGGCATCGTGACCATTGGATTGGTCACCTGAATCCAGACGAACCGGATGTCGCCTCGGTCAAGACCGCGAAACATGTCGACAGTATGGTTGGACGGCTTGTCGGGAATTCGCTCGACCGGAACACCCCAGATTTCTGCAGCAAATTTGCGGTGATCCGGGTTCATTACAACGCCTTTGGGCAGCTTGTGTGTAAGCGTCCCGACCTCACGCACTGTTCCGCATGCACTCGGCTGGCCTGTCAGCGAAAACGGACCATTCCCGGGCTGTGAGATCTTGCCGGTCAGCAAGTGGATGTTGTAAACCAGATTGTTGATCCAGGTGCCACGTGTGTGCTGATTCATCCCCATGCACCAAAAGGAGACGACTTTTTTCCGGGGATTGCCGAATAGCCTTGCCAGGTACCGGATGTGCCCTGCGGACACCCCGCTGACCTCCTCTACTTTCTCCGGGGTATAGTCCGCCAGGAAGGCCCTGTACTGATCCACGTCCATCGGCTGCGCTTCGTCGCCGAATTTGAATTCGTCCTCGAGGCCGTAACCAATATTTGTCTTGCCTGACTTGAACGAGACATGGTTTCGAACAAATTCCTGGTTGATCCAGCCGTTCTCGAACAACTGCTGGCAAATACCGTTGGCAATCGCCAGGTCTGTTTGCGGATGAAACAGGAACGAGTGATCTGCAGCGTGGCTGGTCCGCGTCGTGCGGGTTGCCAGGTCAATAATGACGGTTTCCGGATGTGTGCGTTTGCGTTCCAGAAGTCTCGAAAACAGCACTGGATGCATTTCCGCCATATTGTTGCCCCATAGGACAAACACATCTGCGTGTTCGATATCCTCGTAGCAACCCATGGGTTCGTCCATCCCGAAGCTGGTCAGGAACCCGGTAACCGCGCTTGCCATGCACAGGCGAGCGTTGGCCTCCAGGTTGTTCGTGCCAATACAGCCCTTGGTAAATTTACTGGCCACATACCCATCCGGAATCGTCCACTGGCCCGATCCATAGATAGCAACTGCATCTTTGCCGTGCTGTTCGATTGTTTCCCGCATCTTCGATGCGACCAGATCCAGCGCTTCGTTGATGGGAACGTCAACCATCTTGCCGTTGCGGCGCACCTTCGCCTTTTTCAGGCGATCGCGACCGTACATCGACATCACCGAATGGTACCCCTTGACGCAGGCCAATCCCTTGTTGGCGGCACCTTTAGGATCGCCCTTTACGCCGACGGCACGCCCACCCTTGATTGCGATCTGCAACCCACAACCGACGCCACAAAACCGGCACGGGGCCTTGTGCCACTTGGCTCCGTCCAGTCCGGACGCGTCGGCAATGTCAGGAAACACAACACCCGGCACCAACTGAGCCGCTGCCGCCGCAGCAGCGGCGGCAGCAGATCGTTGAACCAGTTCACGGCGTTGAATCATGATGCTCCTCCTCGTTCCAGGCGAATGCCAACGAAAGGCACTGGATCCCGTCAACCGACTCCAGATAGCCCCGAACATCCTTGTCCTGGTGGCGATCAACTGTATCGGTCACGATGACGAACAGGTTGTGCTCAGCGGAAGGGAAACAGCTGACAGACGGATGCCTGTCCAGTTCGGCCTGGACCTGACAGGTTTTCTGTTGGTCAATGTGCGCAACGTAACTTGCGATTGTCATGGGTGCCCGAACCCTTTCAGCAGCACTTGACTGCCCGTTTGTTGTTTTGACGGCGCCTGGGCCAAACCGGTCTTTCTAGTGACCGCTCTCGCGCCAGGCAAGCGTGTCAGTGCCTTTGATCAAGTACAGTGGACAGATCCCGCTGAGCGCAGTCAGCATCAGGATCGTTGAGATACCCAACACAACCAGATCTGCACCGCCCGGGACAACCCCGGCCGCAGTCAGGCTGAATCCCATGATCGAAATCGTTCCACGAATTGCCCGGTCGGGGCCGCCCACGTTGGTTTTCATCGTTCATTGCTCCTGCAAGATCTGCGGATCAGCTCCGCTTTTCAAGTATGCCGAACATAATCTGCGATCGATCCCGGACTTTCCTTGACCTGTGTCAATAATTGAGACACACAGCCCTTCCAGACCCGATTTTCCGGTTTCTACAATCTTGACGGTGGTCAATGAGATTCCTCTGATTTCTGTCACGATATGTCCCAGTTTCGGGAATCGTGATCAAAATGGGAAGGATCAGGCAGTGAAAAAACTGGTATCAAGAGCCGCGTTGGCTGCTGGAATAATTTCGATTTCGGCGACTGTCGCAGTCGCCGCTGACCTGGAGCACTCGGCCCAATACCGGCCCCGGTTTGAACTCCAACGTGGCACCGTCTCGACGCCGAACACCGTCTTTGCGGCCAGCCACAGGGCTCGCCTGACACTCGGGTATGGCTCCGAAAGCTGGAAAATCTCTGTGGCACCCCAGCATGTACTGGTCTGGGGGTCCTCGGGATCAACGTTGTCTGGCCTGTCAGGGGACCTTGATTTCCACACCGCATTTGCGCAATACGCGTTTACCGACACCACATCGATCCGCATCGGCCGCCAGGAAATCGCAATCGCCGACCAGCGATTGATTGGCAGCGTCAACTGGACTCAGCAGGGCCGCAGTTTTGATGCGGTATCGGTAAATCACGCCAGCGTTGACAAAACCTACCAAAGCACCTCTTTTGCGGCCATCGTCCACGAAGGTGGTTCTATTGATGAGTTACTGGCCGGCGTACACTTCACGGAACGGCTCGACTCGTTATCAATCTCGGGAATGGCGATACTGGAACAATCGCGGCGGCGGGTCAATGGTGACGAAGACTTTGTCCGAGTTACACCGGGCCTGCTGCTCGACTATTCAGGGGATGCGCTTCAGGCAGGTGTTTCCGCGTATGGCCAATTTGGAACCGTTGCACCGGGAGGCACGACCAGTCAGTCGATCGCCGCAGCGCTGGTTGCCGCAAACGTGTTGGTCAAGTCCGAATCCGCAGGACATTTTGGCTGGGGGCTGGATTTCCTGACAGGATCAAAAGCCTCGGGTAGTGGCCCTGACGCATTTGACACCCTGTACGCAACCAACCACAAGTTTTACGGCTCTATGGACTATTTCCTCAATCTGCCCGTACATACTGGCGGGCTGGGATTGATTGATAGCCACATGACGTGGTCGTCAAACGTCCTGGATAACCTGGATCTTGGCGTAAAGGTCCACCAGTTCCTGGCAGCCAATGAAACCGCCGCGGGCAACCGGAACTTCGCCACCGAATTCGACCATTTTGCGAAATGGAAGTTCAAGCCCGCCACACTGGTTGGAGGCTACTCATTTGCATTTCACGGCGACGCATTGAAAGACATTGGGAGAGTCGCAGCCAATGACGATATCGGCCATTGGCTGTGGCTGATGCTGGATGTACAGTTGTGAATCCAAACTTAACCAAAGTCAACGATTTACTGGCAATTCCACCCGATAATGGTCCCGTAACATCAGGCAATTGGCTTAAAAGGAGCAAATAATGGCGCTGCAGTTGAGCAAATCCGCAGAATTAATGACACCGGATCCGGTTAGCGTCGACCCGGCGGCAACACTTCGGGATGCGATGACGATGATGCATCGATTCAACGTGCGCCACCTTCCGGTCACAATGGGTAAGCAGTTGATTGGCATTTTGTCGGACCGTGACATCCGGCTTTACCTGAGCGAACGAACCGGCACAATTAATGAAACGGCAGCGGATGAATCCAAACTGGACACCGTGATCGTCGAAGACTTGATGACGCGGGGGCCGGTGACGATCAATCCGGACACGCCGTTGCTGGAAACGATAGATCTATTGCTGGAAGAAAAAATTGGTGCTGTTCCCGTGGTCGACAGTGCCACCAATGGTGACCTGGTCGGGATCGTCAGCTACCTGGACCTGTTGGCGTACCTGCGGGACCTGGTGGTCAGCGACGGCTGAACACGCGCTATCGGACTGTTTCCGGGTTCAAGACGAACACGACAGCATCGAACAACCCGGAGCGTCCCTGGCCCAGTCCGGACGCTTTGCCGCATATTTTTCACGCCCTGGCTGTTCGTCATAGGGCTGCCTGATCACGCTCATCAGACTGCCCAGTTCACTGTAATCACCGTGCGTGGCATCGTTGATCGCCTGCTGTGCGAGGTAATTTCGCAAAACGTACTTTGGATTGACCCGGTTCATCTGTTCCGCCCGCAGATGGTCTGGCACAGTTTCATGCCGCAGTCGATCCTGGTAGCGAACAAGCCACTGTCTCAATACACCTGCCAGGCCCGATTCAAACGCATTTGCATCGTAGAAAATGTCTTCGTTTGATTTCAGCCAATCCTCTACACCTGGCGCATCTTTGGACAATCCAGCCAATCTTCGGAAAAACAGCGTCATATCTGTTTCGACTGCGGACAGGGCCGGCGGCAACGCTTCAATCAGTTCGCGATCACTGTCGTCGCGCACCTCGTTCAACCCGATCTTGTCTGCCATCATCCTCAGGTACTGGTGCTGGAAAAGCCCGGCAAAACCACTGACGGCCTGTTCCAGGTCGGGGACGCTGTTGACCACGGGATGCAGGGCCTCTGCAAATCGTATTACGTTCCATTGGGCGATACCTGGTTGATTGCCAAAGCTGTAACGTTTCCCGGCCGCATCGGTTGTATTTGGTGTCCAGCCCGGATCGAAATCGTCCAGCCACCCGTACGGACCGTAGTCGATTGTCAAGCCATGGACCGACATATTGTCGGTATTCATGACGCCGTGGACAAACCCGACCCGCATCCAGCCGACGACCATCTCGATGGTCGTGCGAACCACGTCGTCAATCAATGCCAGCGCTCCGTCCCGGCCACGTTCCCTGATATTCGGGAAATGATGATCCAGCACGAAGTTCATCAGCGATTCCAGGGTGTCGGTCGCTTGACGCGCAGCAAATATCTGGAAGTTGCCAAATCTCACAAATGACGGCGCGACGCGACAGACGATGGCACCGGGCTCGGGTTCAGGGTTCCCGTCGTAGAACATATCCCGTACAACGGCATCTCCGGTCAGTACCAGGCTCAGTGCACGAGTCGTCGGAACGCCCAGGTGATACATCGCCTCTGAGCACAGAAACTCCCGGACTGACGACCGCAGGACCGCACGTCCGTCGCCCATTCGCGAGTAAGGCGTGGGACCAGCGCCCTTTAATTGCAATTCCCAACGGCGGTTGTCGTGAACGACCTCACCGATGGAAATCGCCCGCCCGTCTCCCAGCTGCCCGGCCCAGTTACCAAACTGGTGGCCCCCATAGCACGCAGCCCATGGCTGCATGCCGGGAAGCGACCCGTTTCCCGACAGGACATTGATCATTTCCTGCGATCGAACCTCGTTATCGTCCAGCCCGACCAGCCGTGCAACTTCCGGCCAGTATTCAACCAGCTTCGGTGCACTGACCGGCGTCGGCGAAACAAGCGAGTACGCCGAAGGGCCAACCTGCCTCCGGTAATTATCAATTATCGGGTCAGCGGGTAACGATTTACGAAACTGGTCGTCTAGTTGAATCATACTGTCATGGAAACACAGGCCGAAGACAGTGTTCAGCGGCCCGAATGTCTAACCGCCGTCCAGCCCCGTCCGTGCCTCGCAGAGAGACAGATAATATTGGGCGGCCGTGTCAGACGGATCAGTCTTCAACACGAACCGGAATTCAACCAGCGATGCTGCAAAATCCTGGTCCAGGTAGGCCCGCACGGCGTCCTCGAACCGATCACGCGTCTGACGTTTACGTTCTGCGACCTCTGGAACGTCGCCGTGAAACACGTCAAAGATGTCAACGCGTTCCTGTTTGCCCTTCAGCTCGACGCGCCCCAGGAACCGAATATCATCAAAGGCGTTGCCCGCCACGTCATCCAGCACACTGGACGTCGCAATGATATCCGCACCGAACAGCCTGGTCAGCCGTTCGACGCGGGCAGCGGTATTCACCGAATCCGAAATAACTGTCCCCTCCAGCCGCTCCTCGACACCAACCGTTCCCAGCATCATTTCGCCCACGTGCATACCTACGCCGATACTGATCGGCTGGTATCCGCTGTTGGCACGGTACCCATTGTAAATCCGGATCTGTTCGATCATACCCACCGCCGAGCGCAGCGCATCTGCGGGATCCTCGGGGAACAACGCCATCACCTCGTCACCTATGTACTTGTCAATAAATCCCCGGTGGCGGGCGATCATTGGCGTTACCATCCCCAGGTAACCATTGATGAAACGGAAATTCTCTTCGGGTGTCATGGTTTCCGACAATGTCGTAAAGTTGCGAATATCGGCAAACAGGATCGTCATTCGTGCTTTGGTATGGTCGCCCAGTTTGATCTGTTCGATGCTTTCCCGACCCAGGGTTTCCAGGAATTCCCGGGGTACAAACCGGGCAAATGACCGGGTCATTTCCTGCTGCGCTTCCAGCGCTTCCCGTTCGGCGCGGAGCAGGCTGAGCTGGGCATGGTTTTTCTCTCGACGCAGGACATTGATTCGATCGGCCAGCGCCAGGGACAAAAGGACGACTTCGACCACGGTGCCAATTTGTAATGAATACCGGGTGACCGGCGATGCGGGAAAAACGCCCAGTTTGCCGGCAATGTGCAGCCACTGGCCGACAATCAATGACACCCACGCCACCAGAAAGAAACGTGCCGGCAGGAACCCCTTGCGCAGGCAGATTATGCCGGCCACCAGGATGGTAACCCCGGACAAGGATCCCACCAGGCTCAGGATGCCGACACCGCTGTAATAATCGTACATCCCGTAAATGGTCAACACAAAAATCGCCACGGACAAAACCCTGAAAAACCTGTGCAACCGCGGCGTATAGATGTGTGTCTGCAGGAACGATGGCGTAAACAACAACAAAAAGAAATTGGCGCCGCCACCGGTCAGGATAATGACCGGGTCGGTCCATCCGGGGGACTCGCGCCACAGATAAAGGTTGGCGAATCCGTTCTGGGCAAACTGGAAAAGGACGATCAGTCCGATATAGCAGACGTACAAAAGGTAGTTCCGGTCCCTGACCGTCACATAGACGAACAGGTTGTACAGGACCATCACCAGCATCATTCCGTAATATGCCCCGAACAGCATCTGAGATTCGGTCTGGGCATCAAAAAACGCGTCTTCGTCCCAGACACTCAAGGGCAGGCTGATATTGCTGACACTGACCACGCGAATATAGACCATTACTGATCCGCCGGGCTCGATTTCCACCGGGAAAACCGGCGTACGACTCTGGACTGTACGTTTGGAAACCGGAACTTTGTCCCCGGCCAACATGTGCTGGATAGCCCCGCCGTTACGAACGACATAGGCATCGATCCGGTCAAGGACCGCTTCTTCGAGGTTCACGATCAGTTCCAGGCGGTCATCGCTGCTGTTACGCAAGCTAAACCGAATCCAGAAAGCGTCGCTGGAATAGGAAAAATTGGGCCGCAGGGTATCGTTGGCCTGGAATTCGGCCTCGAACTCGCCAGCCAGGACCTGGTCAATGGTCAATTGACGTGTTGCGTCCCGCATGATGTCAACGTGCTGGTCCAGGGTGACACGGTCTTTGCCAGCGTCTACCGGAACAATGTCAGCCTGTGCTGGACCGGCCAGGCAGATCAACAGCAGGGCCAGCGGCATCAGTGCATTGAACAACCGGCGGACTATGGTTGGGGCGGCCATCATTACCGCTAATCTACCGGAACTGTCCCGGGCACGCCTCTGGAACAGGGGCAAACCGAATACCGTACCAGCCGGTATTATTTCAGGGCGATTCCTCGCGTCCGTCACCATGGATGGCAAACCGGTCCTGGTCGCGCGGATGGACAGGTCCATGGTCCGGCCATGGCCAGCCACCGAACTGGGTGCGCTGGTACTCGACAATCGTTTCCTGGATTTCCTCGCGCGTATTCATGACAAACGGGCCGTGCTGGAATACCGGTTCATTGATCGGACGGCCCTGCAGCATGACCAGTTCGCAGTCACCCGGACCCGCTGTTAACGGCACATCCCTGGCCGAATCCAGGTCGACGGCGTTGTAATTGCCGATCACCTGTCCATCGACCGTCAGTTGGTCTCCTTCGTAGAAATATAGCGTTCGGTTCAGGCCCGGGGCCGCCGCCGGCAACGTCCAGCCAGCACCGGCCGGCAGGCGGATCATCCAGACTGCCACGTGATTCGCCGGGTCCGCCGCCCATGAATCCGGCGGTGGCGACGGCGGCTTCGCGTCGTCCAGTTCGCCGGCAATCACGGTGACCGTTACGGGTGTATCACCGGCACCCGGAAATTCGAGCCGGGGAACCTGCTCGGACCAGAACATTGAAAAGTATGGTTCGCACAATTTGCCCTTCCGGGGCAGGTTCAACCAGATCTGGAAGATTTCCAGTGTATTGGGTCCGTTCGGGTCGCGCAGCGGAAACATCTCGGAATGAACCACCCCCTGGCCCGCGGTCATCCACTGGACATCGCCCTGTCCAAACCTGGCCGTCGCACCCATCGAATCCGAGTGATCCACAAAACCCTGACGGGCCAGGGTGATCGTTTCGAAACCGCGATGCGGGTGCTGTGGAAAGCCCGGCACTTTGGTGCCGTGATACATACTCCAGCCATCTTTGCGGGAAAAATCATTGCCCAGGACACGCCCCGTCAGCGAATCTTCGGGAGCCATCGCCTCATTTCCGGCCGGATACCGGTCCAGGTGATGCGCGCAGAACAGAAAGGGGTCCCGCGTCTCCCAGGGAAACCCCATCTGCCGGACGGCCAGGACGGTCATTCAAATTTCCCTGCTGAAAAAGACAGGATGCGGAGGGTCATTTGAGAATGCTGAACGACATGAACGTCATAACATCCGTGCTGCTGCAGTTCAGTCCGCTACCGGTAACACCGATTTCGCCGCCGCACTCGCCGCTGTAACTGGCCAACTCCTGCAACGCACCGTCGTCGGTATAGGTGAACTCCAGGCAGAACGAAGCGGTTGCACCCTCGCTGGTGGCCGTCCGGACTTGTACCAGTCGGTTGTTTGCATACGTAAAGAAGTTGGTATCGGTATCCGTCAAATCAGCGACTGCTGTTGTCCTGCCGTCTTCGGCGTATGTGTAGCCCCTGTCAAATGCCAGAAATGGTCCCTCGTACATTATCTGGCGACTGACCCGGCCCGACTCGCCAGTGGTTGTGGTTACAGTAACCAATGCGCGACCCGTGGTTCCGGTAATCGATTCCAGCGCCCCGGACTCGCCATAGACGTAAATCGCATCGTCATCGACAAACGGGCTGCCCGTCGATACGGCACCCCAAACAGTTTCCATTGTGATTCGACCCTGCGCGTCAAAAAGAACATCCGTGCGAGAATCCGTCGTCTCGATGTCCAAGCCGCACTGTTGATCAGTCTCATGGGCCGGCAACGCGGTCGAAGCACCCACCAGGATCGCCTGGAACGGGCTGAACGTTTCGGTCTGCCCGGATACCAGGCCAGCCGCGGGATCCGCCGTCGATCCGACCAGAATCGTCATTGCGGTATCCTCGGTACCCATCTGGTGCCCCAGTTCGACATTGGAAACCTGGTCTGCGGCAACCTGGGTTACGTCATAAGGCATCTGAACGGTTGCTTGCCGACGAAGCGCAATTCGCTCCTCCGAAAAGCCATCCAGTTCGTTGCGCCAGGCCCGCAATCGAATTTCTGCGGGAGGGCCAATGGGGCGCTGGATGTCCGGATCCGGCGGCTGGAAGTCCGATTGCTCGATGGACAGGATCGCGCTGTCTACATCCTCGGGCAACCCGTCGGCCGGTATATTGACCTGTGTCCCGAACAGCGGGCTGGATTCGTCTTCGAACTTCAGTTCGAACGGCTGCCCGGCCGAAACAATGCCGGCCACGCCGCCATTGGCCTTGACCGCATCAATCGCCAGCTGGGCCGCTGCATCGGTCAGTCCTTTGATCAGCTCGGAACACGCAACCGCCGCGACCAGCAACAGTGACGCAAACAAAATCCTGTAGCCGCGAATCTTCACAACCTCTGTCCTCCAGTGATAAAAAGATGGAACCGATTCGGCAGAAAACAGTTTACACCGCCCGTCCACCGGCACTGTGCCCGTTTACAATAAGAAGCTATGGTACGCGTCCAGTTATTTTTCGTGTTTTTGGCCGTCTGCCTGTGTGCGCCGCTTGGTGCGTGCAATGATGGGCCCGCGGTCCCGGCCCCGGCCCTTGCGCCGTCCGTACACTCGTGGCAATTGACCCGCCAGAACGAGTTCCTGCAGGCTGCTTGCGCACAGAAGCTGGACCCCGGCAATCTGAACAGTGTGCTGGTTCACCTGGAATGCGACCAGCGTGGCTTGGACACCGACCTGGCGGCAAATGCCGTACCGGTCGATGCCTGGGACGGGTTGTTTGAAAAGCTTTTCCGCCTGCGCGATACAAGCGACTTCGACATGACGCGGATCATGCACTTGCTCTATGACTACCGCAACCATCGTGCGGTCCCCGCCGAACTGTGGGCAAAGACGGAACAAGCGGTCCGCGACTTCAAATACTGGTACACGGATCCGACGCCCGCGCGGAAGTTCAATGGCGAACCGGTTGTCGACAAGATGTGGTACTGGACTGAGAACCACATCATGATCTTCCACGTTTGCGAGTATCTGGCCGGCCAGTTGTTTCCTGACCAGACATTCTCGGTCACTGGCCTCAAGGGCCGCGAACACATGGCGCGGGCACGCCCGCTGATCCTGGAATGGCTGGCCGAACGCAGCCGCTGGGGCTTTACCGAGTGGCATTCGGACGTTTACTACAACTGGGACATGCAGCCGCTACTTGCGCTGATAGAGTATTCCGCGGACAGGGAACTGGCCCAACTGGCGACGATGGTCCTGGACCTGGTCATGCTGGATGTCGCGCTGCACTTGCACAAGGGCAACATGGGTTCGACACACGGACGGTCCTATATTAAAGACAAGCCGGCGGCCGTCCTGCAGAACATTTATGACGGCGCCAAGTTGCTGTTCGATGACAGTCGTGAACCGTACAGTTCGTTTTCGGGAACCAACGGCGTCGCATTCGCCCGCGCGCATAATTACGCCCTGCCGTGGGTCATTCGCGAGATCGCCCGGGATGATTCGCCGCTTGAGGATCGACAACGGATGAACCTGCCAATCGACGAGGAACCGCCGACAGATCCAGAGGCGCCGCTGCCATCGCCGCCGATGGGCCTGGACTGGGAAGACGAACACAACCTGCCGTTCTGGTGGTCCATGAACGCAATGACAACCTGGCCACTGCTAGCCAAAACCTACGAGATCGCAGACCGGTACGACCTGTGGGACGCACAGTTTGAACCGCTGGGCGTCATCCGGACCCTGCTTGGTCCCTATGAAGGTCCCGACGTATTCCGCCGTACCGTATTCCCTTTTTACAATGACTTCTGGCGCCTGATTACGGAACCGCTGCTGGAAGAAGTGAACACCTATACATATCGAACAGCGGATTACATGTTGTCCGCTGCGCAATCTTATCGACCCGGCAACCGGTCCAACCAGACCCACATCTGGCAGGCCACACTGGACGAACACGCAGTCGTGTTTGCGACGCACCCAGGCAAACGCCCGCCCGCAGGGACTGAACAGATAGACTGGCAGGATTTTGATGAACCGGGCCCGGGGTACTGGTCCGGTCACGGTGCGCTGCCTCGGGTCGGTGCGTGGCAGAACATTGCCATCGCGATCCACGCGCCGCAATACGAACCTCGCCCGCTGGGCCTGGACGCATTTGATTACCTGGATGAGACCCATGCCTATTTCCCGGTCGCCCATTTTGAAGAAGTAATCACGGCTGGGAACTGGACGGTTGGCCACGCCGATACCGGGTTTGTCGGGTTGTACTCCTGGCGCCCGGTCACCTGGCGATCAGACACACCGGAAGTTTTCGCAAACGGCGACCAGCCGTTCGACCTGGTTGCCACCGGTGGCGCGGACAATGTTTGGATCGTCGAACTTGCAGCGGCCAGCGACTGGAGCGACCTGCAGGAATTTGCTGACAAACTGACCGCCGCGACCATTGCGGTAACTGCAAACGCGCCCCCCGAACTGGCGTATCCGTTGGGTGCAACGGTTGCCTATCATTCTCCTTCGGCTGGCTGGATCAAATTTGACTGGACAGGCCCATTGACCGTTAATAGCGAACCCGTTGCCCTGACTGACTATAAGCGGATCGACAATAAGTACGCGACGGTAGACTTTGACGATACACGCTACGAGATAACAACCGGCGGCCACCACCTGATCCTGGATTTCGATCAGCAATTGCGTGATGCATCGCCGCCCCCGGAGGCAGAATAACCACTATGGGGACACGTAGAAAACGATTGACCACAGTAACGGTCGTACTCGCAGGCCTGCTGGTAGCAGCCGTCGGCGGTTGCCTGGGTAGCGACAACCTGACGACTGAGCCGCAATTGCCGACCCCTCGTCTGCCGCAGGCCATGCCGGCATCTACAGACAAAGCCACGGCCCTGATCAATGAGTGGATCGCGGACGACCCGGTGATCGCCTGGGGATGGGTGGATATGGTACTGACCTATGGCTTCTGGAAACATTACGAGGTTTCCGGCGATCCAAAGATACTGGACTACATAGCCGACTATATGGATGACGACTGGCGCGGATATCAGCCGATCGCATCGGACTGGCTGTCGCCAGCGGTCCTGGACCTGCTGGTCTGCAAGGAAACGGGGGCGGCCGACAACTGCGAACGACTTCCTGAATACGATGACTATTTTGTCACTGTCAATCGCGAAGATGGCATGACTGTGCACTGGACCGGCGTGCCCGAAATCGCCCGCGAGGTCTGGGTCGATACGATCTTTATGGCCGGTGCCTATATGATCGAGCGGGCCCGGATGCTGGACGGCGATGAATCAACTGCCTGGTGGAACGACGTGACCCTGCAGTTCATCAAATTCGACACATACCTGACCGACGCCGATACCGGCCTGATGAACCACGCGTATGATTTCTCGGCCACCGACCCGATCATGAACGGTCCTGACGCATTCTGGGGTCGTGGAAACTCCTGGTATGTCGCGGCCCTGGGTTTCACGTTGCAGGTTTTGCCCGACGATCATCCGGATCGTCCGGCCCTCGAACAAATCTGGCACGATCGTATTGACGCGCTGATACCGTTGCAGGACGAGAACGGGTACTGGCACACGCTGCTGCTGCGTACCGATGACGATTACCCCGAAGCCAGTGCGACGGCGCTGATCGCATATGGAATTGCGGCCGGCCTGAACGCCGGAATGACCCACAGTGGAGCCCGCGACGCAGTCGACGCGGCGATGGCTGTCCTGGACAATTCGATTTATTTAGAAGAAGGCCGGCACATCCTGCCACAGATATCGTTGGCAACCGTCCCCGGCACCGCTGACGAGTACCTGAACGTCAAGATTGACGACAATGTCGCGTATGGCGTCGGCGGCTATGTAATGGCATCGGTTGAAGTCGCCATCCTGCGCGGCGAAATCGACCGCCGGGACCACCCGTAGAAACGCAACTACGTGAAACTCCATCGCCTTTATCGCGAACAGGTTGTCCCGGTATCATTGGATACCGCCTGGGCGTTCTTTTCAAACCCGCGAAACCTGCCTGACATCACGCCACCCGACATGGGGTTCGAGATTACCAATGTGCCGGAACCGAAAACCTACGCCGGCCAGATTATCACCTATCGCGTCCGACCTTTGGCAGGAATCGCGATGAATTGGGTCACCGAAATCACCCAATGCCAGCCACCGCATTTTTTTATTGACGAGCAGCGATTTGGGCCTTACCGATTCTGGCACCACCAGCACCGTTTTATTGAATTCGACGGCCAGACAACCTGTATCGACGAGATTCACTATGGCCTGCCATTGGACGTGCCATTCCAGCTGGTACATCGACTGCTGGTCCGACCGCGCCTGGAACAGATCTTTGCATTCCGACGAGACGCCCTTCAGAGACGCTGGCCGGGCACTCAGGATTGACCGGTTGCTCCGGTCTACTCGAGCGTCTGCTCAAACGGGTCGCAGGCGCTGCCATTTGATCGATCGACAACCGAAAACGTTGACGGCCACGGACTCTCGGCAATAACACGCTTGCAGTCGATCATCGCGTCCGGAACAATCGAGCTAGCATTAACGCTGCCGGGATCCGCGACCATGTCCTTGATGTCCTGGACGGTCAGTCGGTTTGGATAGCCGACACCGACAAAGATACACATTTCATCATTGGCGCTACCGCCGTCAACGACCTTTCGGTCTTCCGGATTGTCCCAGTGGCACGCCCAGTGTACCCCGTCTCCCTCGCGCATTTCCC
>JBFJWU010000007.1:0-22573 GCA_041623475.1 bacterium
GAGAGTGCTGTTGATGTCGTATCCGAGTCCGGTGTCCGGGCAATTGTACGCGGTACCGGAGCCGATTCGGGCCGCCTGAATTTTGTGCCCAGGTATGAGCCGCTGCAGGTTGGCGAGCAACTGCTGACCAGCGGTCGCGACGGCGGTTACCCGGCGGGTGTTTCGGTCGGGGTCGTCATTGATATCGATCGATCGCCGGAGGACATGTACCTGAAGGGGCGCGTCCAGTTTCATGTCCGTCCCCAGGACCTGGGTTGGGTCCGTACGGTGCCGCCAGACGCCACGTTCCTGCCCCAACGCCAATGAACCGGATTCGCCCCCGCCAGATCCTGACACTGGGTGCAGTTGTCCTGGCAGCAATTGTTATCGAAGGGGTTTTCCTTCCGGACGCACCGTTTTCAGTTGTACATGTGATGTACCTGCCGGCACTCTATGCGCGCAGGAACGGTGCTGCCTATATGGTTGGCCTGGGAATCCTGGAATGGGGGTTTGGGCGAATACCATTGCCGGCCGTTGCCAGCATGATCGCCGTGGTCCTGTTTATTTATGAACTGTTGCGCGACGATGTAAACTTTGACAGTCCCTGGGTGGTCCTGACGATTCTGCCGCTGATCGAACTGGCCCGGCATTTCTGGACAGCGCTGTTTGCGTCGATGTATGCGGTGCCGCCACCGCCGGAATTTCCATTCGCACATATGGTGATCGAAGCGTTCGTCGGCGGTCTGGTTATGTACGGCTTGAAAAGCCGGCGTCGGACCCCGGACCACGCTGCAAGTGCAACGATCTGGTGAGTCCCGCAGATTTCATTGATCCGCTGCAGGCAGGTCGGCAGGTTGAACGAATCCGCCGCCTGGCGTTTGCCGGACTCCTGACCCTGTCGGTCCTGCTGGTCCGGTTATTCATGATCCAGGTGCTTGAAGGCGATCAGTTTCACCGCCGGGCATCCCTGCAAAGCTCCCGGGTTCGGCAAGTCCTGCCAGAGCGTGGCGAGATCCTGGATCGCAATGGTGACCTGCTGGTTGGCAATCAGCCGGGACTGCGTCTTCGCTATTTTCCGGACCGTGGCGGCGATCCCGACTCGACAATCGAATTTATCCAGGCCAACGTGCCGCTTGCGCCGGCCGACCTGCCTGACCTGGTTCGGTCCGTTGCACGGACGCGTCCGTACAGGCCGGAAACGATCATCAAGCGGATGTCGCGGGATACGCTGGCCAGGATCAGTGCCCACAGTTTCGAGCATCCGGAACTGGAGATCCAGACCGCACCATTGCGGCGGTATCCCCACGGTCCCCTGGCACCACATCTGTTCGGCTACCTTGGCGAAGTCAATGATGGCGAGCTGGGCGAGCGCAAACACGTGGGCCTGTTTGCGCCCGGCGACGTCATCGGCAAGCAGGGGGTAGAGTTGACCTATGACCTGCTGCTGTTTGGCACTAAAGGGGTTGAAAAATTTCGTGTCGATGCATCCGGGCGTGTTCAGGAACTGATCGAGGCAACTCCGGCCCGGCCCGGGTGGGATTTGCGGCTGACGCTGGACCTGGAAACCCAACGGGCCGCTGAAGCTGCCATGGAGGGGCTTCGCGGGGCAGTCGCGGCGATTGATCCCGAGAACGGAGATGTCCTGGCACTGGTCAGTCACCCGGATTTCGACCCCGAACTGTTCATCGGCGGGATCAACCACGAGGATTGGCGTGTCCTGCGGGAAGATCCGGGGCACCCGTTGATCTATCGACCCCTGACCGGAATGTACCCGCCGGGAAGTACCTACAAACCCCTGACCGCCTGGGCCGCTATGGAAGAAGGGGTTATTACGCCGGACGAAGAAATATACTGCCCGGGTCAGTACCGCCTGGGCCGCCGGACTTTTCGTTGCTGGCGTGCCGGTGGTCATGGCAAGGTCGACATGAGGCGTGCGCTCAAGGAGAGCTGCGACACGTATTTCTACGAAGTCGGTCGACGATTAGGCATCGAACGCCTGGCTCAGTACGGTCGCCTGGCCGGGTTTGGACGCAAAACCGGAATCGACCTGGAAAACGAAAAAGGTGGCCTGGTTCCGGACCCGGCCTGGAAGCAACGACTGGGCCGCGAACCGTGGCAGGAGGGCGAAACGATCATCGCAGCGATCGGTCAGGGCAGTGTTCTGGTAACCCCCCTGCAATTGGCCCGTTTCTATGCATTCATTGCCAACGGTGGCCACCTGGTCGCACCCAGGGTCCGAGCCGGATTTGAACATACGGACCGGCCGGCCGTGACCGAGCCGGTCGCGTTGCCGGTCAGTACCGTCGTGCCGGCATCGGATGTCTGGCTGGATGTGATCCGCGACGCCCTGGAAGCCGTTGTCCACGAACCCCGGGGCACGGGCGGATGGTCCCGGATCCGAGGTATCCGGGTCGCTGGAAAAACGGGTACGGCCCAGGTGGTTCGCCAGGATAAGCGGGAAGAAGAACTGGCGGAAAACCTGCGAGACCACGCCTGGTTTGCCGCCTATGCACCGGCCGATAAAGCTCGCATCGCGGTTGCTGTGGTCGTCGAAAATGGCGGCCACGGGGGCGACGCGGCCGCACCGGTTGCCCGCAAAGTAATGGAAGCGTACCTTCGCTGATGGCCAGGGAATCCCGCACCTTTGACGTCACCGAGTATACAATCCTCGCGCCGATCGTGACGCTGATGGGAATCGGCTTGTTGTCGCTGTCAAGCGCGGTCACCGAAGCGCAGGCGCCAGTGCTGTACAAACAGGCGACGTGGTTCGGTGTCGGCTTGTTGATGATTCTGGTTGTCAGTCGACTGGACTATCGCTGGATTGCCAGTATGTCCCTGCCGTTCAGCATTGTTGTCTGCGGGTTGCTGGCCGTTGTCCTGGTTGCCGGTGTCAGTGGTGGGGGCAGCCAGCGCTGGATTGGTATCGGTCCAATCCGCCTGCAACCCAGTGAGCTTGCCAAACTGGCCGCCGTCCTGTGGGCCGCCCATTGGAGTGCGAATCACCCGCGCGTGGGTGGTGCCAGGGCGTTGAACCTGATCGTGCCGTCAGTCGTCCTGTTTGTGATGGTCGGACTGGTGATGCTGCAGCCGGACCTGGGCACCGCAGTTGCAATTCTCGTCGCCGGATTCGGTGTTCTTTTTGTTGCGGGAATTGATCGCCGGGTGCTGTATTCGATCGCCGGGACCGGGGTTATTGGAGCAATTTTCTCGTGGTTTTTCCTGTTGCGTCCGTACCAGAAGCAGCGGATCGTCGGATTCCTGAATCCCGAGGCCGATCCCCTTGGAATCGGTTATCACACAATCCAGAGCAAGATTGCCGTGGGCAACGGTGGTGTCTGGGGTTCCGGTTTTGGACAAGGAACCCAGGCGGCATTGCATTTTCTGCCGGAACAACACACGGACTTTATTTTCAGCGTCTGGGCCGAGGAGTGGGGCTTCGTGGGCGGGACGATCCTGCTGCTGTTATTTGCAGGAATCATCCTCTGGCTGGCGCGGGCCGCGATCGAGGCCAAGGACACATTGGGTCGACTGCTGGCGGCAGGTATTATGGTGCACTTTATCCTGCATATCGGGGTCAATATTGCGATGGTCCTGGGACTGGCGCCCGTCGTTGGCCTGCCCCTGCCGTTCCTGACCTACGGTGGCAGTGCCGCGCTGACCAATTGCCTGGCAATCGGCCTGGTCATCAGCGTTCGCGAGCGTCGACATATTTTTTGACGGTGGCCGCGCCTGCAGCGGGTCAGTGGATCCGCTGTCCGAACAGTTCGGCATCCAGCCACCACCAGCGATTGCGCCGGTCGGGCTGGACGTCGTCACGAAACCGTACATAGTCGCCATCCAGGATTTCCCGGACACGGCGGTTTTCGCGGTACAGGTCTTCCAGACGCTGGTCCGATTCTGAAGGGAACGGAATGTCCGCGAGTTCGTCGGGCAGGATCTCGTCCAGGGCATCCTCTTCGAACCGGTCCAGCCATTCCTGCAGCAGGTCGCGGGTAAACAATATGTCATCGATAATTTCGGCCGACGACGACCATTCGGGATTGTCCCGATTGGGCAGTGCCTCGACCGCGAATCCATACTGCAGGACCAGCGCCGTAACTTCAGGCGGGGTCCATTTGCCCGGATCGTCATCGGACGGCGCTTCAAATGACTGCCATCCAGCCAGAATTTCCCTCAGGTCCATAATCATTCCCGCAACAGTTCGGTGGGCACAATGTGCTGCCAATTGACGCCGGATAGTATATGTAATTCGCGTAATCACAGCGATTTGGCGGCCGCCGGTCGCGATGATACGATGGCCGCAGGAGAACCTGAACAATGACAGAAACACACGCAGAGCCCGTCGGGAAAATCGCGGCGGACGGTCGAATCAATATTGTTTCGCCGTTGGATGGCCGGGTGGTGGACCGGATTCCGGGTACCAAGGTACTGGACCTGCCCGACATCGCCAGCCGTGCACGGGGCGCGCAACAGGCCTGGGCAGCAGTGCCGTTGAAGCAGCGGGTACGGGCGGTATCCGGCCTGGCAAAAGGTCTTGGCCAGGCGGCCGACGACCTGGTTGAGGCACTGCGTGTCGAGGTTGGCCGACATCCGACCGAAAGCTGGTTCGCCGAAATTGTCCCCAATATCGACCTGGTCAAATGGTGGTGCGGCCCTGGTCGCAAACACCTGGCCGATCAGAAGATCGGGCTGAACCCGATCAATTTCCCTGGCAAGCGCGCCAGGATCGAGATGGTACCAAGGGGCGTATTGGGACTGATCACACCCTGGAACTATCCCGTTTCGATTCCGTTGCGGGCCCTGGTACCGGCGTTGCTGGCAGGTAACGCGGTCCTGTGGAAACCAAGCGAGTATTCCGCCTACGTCAGCGAGAAGCTGATGGAGGTACTGAACGGGGTCGTCCCCGAGGATCTGGTTCAACTGGTGCAGGGCGATGGCCGGGTCGGTGCCGGCGTAATCGAACATGTTGACGGGATCGGTTTTACGGGCAGCCTGCACACCGGCCAGACCATTGCCCGGCGGGCGGCAGAACGGATGATCCCGTCGTCGCTGGAGCTCGGGGGCAAGGATTTTGCTGTTGTGATGCCGGACGCGGACCTGAAACGGGCGGCAGCAGGCATCGCCTGGGCGGCGTTGACTAACGCCGGCCAGAACTGCGCCAGTGTCGAAGTTGTCGCCGTCCACGAGTCGATCGCACCGCGGTTTGCCGAGTTCCTGCGCGAAGAGGTCAAGTCGATGGCACCGTATGTGGGCCCGGTGATCAATGACCAGCAGAAAGTCAAAGTGTCACGGCAACTGGAGGACGCGGTTGGCAAGGGGGCGCTGATCATGGAGGGCGGCTTGTCGTCCCCGGAGGGCCTGCGGATCGAGCCAACGCTGATTGAGCGGGCACCACTGGAATCGACGTTGATCCGCGAGGAAACATTTGGCCCTGTGGTTCCAATGGTGACGTTTGCATCCACGGACGAGATTCGTCAACGGCTGGACGACTGTGACTTCGGCCTGACCCTGAGCGTCTGGACCAGGGACATTCCGGCAGCCCGCAACTGGACCCGGCATGCGCCGGTCGGCGTGATTACGTTCAATAACCACAGTTTTACGGCAGGAATTGCAGCGATGCCGTGGACCGGTGTCAAAGGCAGCGGCCTGGGGGTGACCAACAGCCATTTTGCGCTGGAATGGATGGTCCGGCCGCAGGGGGTCCTCGAGGATCGTTCCCGTCAGCGCGAACCCTGGTGGCATCCATTCAATGACGCTGCCCTGCAACTGGCGCAGTCGATTACGCGCCTGAATGCCGGAATCGGCAGCCCGTTCAGTGCCATCAAGGGACTGCTGGGCGGGTTTATCCGGCGCTGGAAATGATCGAACCCCTGACCAGCGATCTGGTCGCGGAAGCGGTCGACCAGTTCAAGACCCTGATTCGTTTTGATACGACCAATCCTCCAGGCAACGAGCGCCCGGCGATTGACTGGATCGCCGAGCAGTTGCGGCGCGAAGGCATCGAGCCGACCATCCTGGAGTCCGCGCCGGGGCGCGCCAACCTGGTGGCCCGCCTGCCTGGCGGGTCTGAACCCGCCCTGATCCTGACAGGGCACGTCGACGTCGTTGCTGTCGAGCGCGAACACTGGTCCGTTGACCCTTTTGCGGCCGAAGAAGTTGACGGATACATCTATGGGCGGGGTGCTGTTGACATGAAACATCACGTGGCCATGTGTCTCAGTGCATTCGTCAATTTGAAACGACGCAATGTCAAGCTCAACCGTGATGTCGTGCTGTTGGTTGTTGCCGACGAGGAAGCAGGGTCCGAGTATGGCATGAAATGGATGGTCGAGAACCACGGTGACCTGCTGGAAGCCGGATACGGACTGAACGAATTTGGCGGTTTCAACATCCATCTGCCTGGTGGCCGGCAGGCCGTCCTGGTCCAGACCGCCGAGCGCGGTTTCTGCTGGTTCAAGCTGCGGGCGACCGGTATCCCGGGGCATGGGTCGTTGCCGCCGGTGGACACAGCTGTCGGGACTTTGACAGCCGCGGTTCAACGGCTGGTGAACTCGAACTTGCCATATCACCTGACGCCGGAAACCCGCCGTTACCTGACGGGATTGGGCAAGGCGATGGGACCCGCCGGGATTGTGACCCGTCTGCTGAAAATGCGGACAACCGAACAAATGGCACTGAAAATGTTTCCCGATCCGGACCAGGCGGCTGCCATCCAGGCGACCCTGCACAATACTGCGGTCCCGACGGTCCTTCGTTCCGGGGAAAAGGTCAATGTTCTTCCTGGAACCGCGGAGTGCCTGATCGATGGTCGGTACCTGCCCGGTTTTACCGAAGCCCAGTTCCTGCAGGAAGTCCGCCAGATTGTTGGTGATGGATTGGAAATCGAGGTTGTCACAGGTGGTCCGCCAGCCAGCATCGACCCGGACACGGACCTTTATCACCTGATCGAGGATGTTGTTGCCGAGCGGACGGACGGCCTGCCCTGCGTACCGTGGGTCTTGATCGGGTTTTCCGACAGCAAATGGCTGGCTGAACTGGGAATTCACGTCTACGGCTTTTCGCCATTGCAATTGCCGCCGGACTTGTCGTTTACGCGGCTGCCCCACGGCCACGATGAACGTCTGCCCCGCGCCGGCCTGGAATGGGGTGTCGAAACGTTCTGGCAAACCGTTGGACGGTTCTGTACAACCTGATCCGGAGCATCCCCGGCTGGTTCCCCGACAATTTCAATGATGTGATGCCGATCACAGCATTCCAGTAACGCAAACCCTTATCCTTCAAGTAAGGGTGGGAGGACGACAGCGGGTGATCCGCTGTCGCCACAAACCGCAGTTGCAGGAGGTGCCACGTGCCAGCATTTGCAAGAGTCCAGACGCCCGATTTTTCCGGTGACAGCCAGTCGCCGCCCGCCGACTTCGTTTTTCAACGACGATTGGCGTGGTTTCGTGATGCCATATTCCGCGATCCTGAAAATGCAGACCTGTGGATTGCCGTTGCCGAGTTTTGCCGCCAGTATCAGCGGACCCGGCAGGCTGTGCAGGCATATGCCACGGCGATCCAGCTGCTCGCGGTCGCCGACCGCATTGACGAAGCCCGATCAGTGGCCTGTATGCTTGCGCGAATGAACCCGGTTGAAGATCCCCAGCGACGAACCGTGGGCTAGCTGGTCCGCCCCCTCCGGGGCATGGATATAATGGCAGCGACATGTACTTTCGTCGTCGCTGGTCGCTCGCCTGTGTCGTATTCCTGGTCCCCGGGCCAGTCGCTGCCGCGCCCGTTGTGCATGTCGATGCCAATACCCTGGTCGCGTTGCCGGACGGTGATCCGCCAGCAGATGGCTGGCCCAATGTCGTCCTGCTGCATGGACATAATTCCAGCCTGAAATACCAGAAAGGGCGTGCCCGGGCATTGGCCGATGGCGGCCTGGCGGTCGTTGCCGTTGCCGGAACCGTCGCCCTGGCGAACGGGAATCGCGGCTGGCCCCGGGATGATGTCGCTGCCGTCGATCACCATCTGTCGCGATGGCTGGAACGTGTGGCGGAACGGCACAAACTGGATGGGCGCCGGCAGTTCATCGGCGGGTTCTCCCAGGGCGCGGCGTATGCTTTACGGTTATTACTGGCCAATCCCGGTTCGTACCGTGGAGGGCTGATTATGTCGCTGGTCGAGACGCCGTCAATCGGTTCCGAGGCGACAAAACCGGCGTTACCGCCGGTCTGGATTACTGCCGGACAGGCTGATCCGAAGGCGTATCAGATTGCGCAGGATACGGCGGGCCGACTGCGGGCGATCGGGACGCCCGTTCGCCTGGATCTCCATATTGGCGGTCACGAATTGCCGCCTGACTGGAAACAGGTCCTGCCGTCCGTGGCTCGCTGGTTGCTGGCCGGAGGGGCGGCGGACCCTGGCGGATTGTAGGCACCTGTGCCCGCGACACAGATGTTAGATAGAATCAGTATTCGATCAACGGTTGGAACAGGGAGAAGCTGTGGACCTGTCATTCAGTGAACAAGACGAAGCGTTTCGCGAAGAAGTAAAATCCTGGATCCAGTCGGCAATGCCACCTGAGATCAAGGAAAAGGCGGCGGCTGGCGGCAACTTTGCGATGGAAGAAGTCATGCAGTGGCACAAAATCCTCTACGAAAAAGGATGGGCCGCCCCGAACTGGCCAGAGGAGCACGGCGGACCCGGGTTTTCGGCAACAGAGCGGTTCATTTTTTCCGAGGAAATGGCACTGGCCGGAACGCCGCCCATGAGTCCGTTTGGGCTGGCGATGGTCGGTCCGTTGATTCAGCGTTTCGGGACCGATGAACAGAAAGAACGGTTCCTGCCAAAAATTCTCAGCGGTGAGGAGGTCTGGTGCCAGGGGTATTCAGAACCCAATGCCGGTAGCGACCTGGCATCGCTGCGAACCAGTGCCGTGGACGATGGTGACCATTTCATCGTCAACGGCCAGAAGACCTGGACCACGTATGCACAGTATGCAGACTGGATTTTTTGCCTGGTCCGCACCAACGGTGACGGCAAGAAACAGGAGGGCATCAGCTTTCTGCTGATCGACATGACAACCGATGGAGTCGAGGCGGTTCCCATGTTGACGCTGGGCCACACACCGGCATTCTGTGACACCTATTTTGAGAATGCCCGCGTGCCCAAGGAAAACCTGCTGGGACCGTTGGACGGCGGATGGACGCTGGCCAAAGCATTGCTGGGGCACGAACGAACCGCAGTGGGTGCGGTTGCACCCAGCTATGCCGCACTGAACAAGCTCAAGCGAATTGCCGCCTATACCGCCAATGGAACCGGGGCAACGCTGGCCGAAACGCCGTCCTGGAAACAACGCATTGCGCGGATCGAAATGCGCCTGCGCGCCCACCAGATGGTTGTTTACAAGGCCCTGGCAGAACAGGCTGCAGGACGCATACCGGGACCCGAGACGTCGATCCTGAAACTGGTCGGCACGACAATCCAGCAGGAGATTGACGAACTGACCATGGAAGCCATGGGGTTGAACTCATTGACCTGGTTCAACGACGGCAAAGATGTCCCGCCGCTGGAGGAATGGATCGGTTCCCGTTTCTGCTACAACCGTGCGACAACCATTTATGCCGGATCCAATGAGATCCAGCGCAACATCCTGGCCAAGATGGTTCTTGGCCTGCCATCCAGCTAGGGGGTTGTCATGGATTTTGAACTGAATGAAATCCAGCAGATGCTGTCGCGGACCGTTGCCGACTTCGCAGGCAAGGAGTCGCCCGTGGAACGCAGTCGCCGTTTGCGCGATGACGAGACCGGCTGGGAAACAGCGATCTGGAAGCAGATGGGCGAACTGGGATGGCTGGCCGTGCCATTCGCAGAGGAGTTGGGCGGAATGGGCGGCGGGTTCATCGATTCGGCGCTGATTGTTGAGCAACTGGGGCGGACACTGGTGCCGGAACCGTACGTGCCGTCCGTGGTGCTGGCCGGTACCTGCCTGGCGCAGGCCGGCACAGAGTCGCAGCAGGCCGAGTTTCTGCAGCCCATGCTGGCCGGTGATACGTCGCTTGCCGTGGCACTGTCGGAACCTGCCAATCGCTATAACCCGACCTGGTTCGAAACGGCCGCGTCGGAATCCGGCGGGTCCTGGACATTAAGCGGTCGCAAGACCTGGGTACTGAATGGACATGCGGCCAACCACATCCTGGTTGCTGCAGCGACACCCGGCGGGCCGGGCCTGTTTGTCGTCCAGCCGGGGCAGGACGGGGTCACTGTCGATCCTTTCAAGACCATCGACGGCCGCCGGGCGGCGCACATTGAGTTAAACAATGTCGCGGTGTCTGCAGACCACGTCATCGGGACCCCGGGGGAAGACACCCAGGGGCTCCTGGAGCTGCTGGGAGACTATGGCGCTGCAGCGGCAGTGGCCGAGGGCGTTGGCGTCATCCAGGTCATGCTGGATATGACCGTTGAGTACCTGAAAACCCGTGAGCAGTTCGGTGTCAAAATCGGATCGTTCCAGGCGCTGCAGCACAGAGCCGTTGATATGTTTGTCGAAACGCAACTGCTGCGGTCGGCATCGACCGCAGCGATGATCAAGGCTGATGACCCGGATCCTGTCGAACGGCGTCGCGCTGTCAGCACAGCGAAGTTGCAACTGGGCACGGGTGGCGCGTTTGTCAGCCGACAGGCGATCCAGCTGCACGGCGGGATCGGTGTCACTGACGAGCACGATATCGGTTTGTTTTTCAAGCGGCACCACGTCCTGAGTGTCCTGTTTGGTGACCAGGAATGGCACGCGGCCCGTTTTGCGGACCAGCCCGAGTTCATACCGTCCTGAAAAAGGACCGAAATTGCAGACTCGACCGGCAACCAGGTCATTTGCTGCCCGGCGGACTAAGCCGTCGGCAGACGATTGCCGGAACCGCCGCCGGCATTGCTGTGTTGCATGTGCCCCCGTCTGCTCTGGCGGGGTCTATGCCGGTGGACTGGTATGACCCCTATACGCCGGTCGCAGAAAATATCGATACGGTTTATCGCACGGTCCTGTTACCCCCCGACGGTCCAAAGCATGCTGCTGAGCGGGTCTGGACCGAATATACGACGACCGGCATCCTGAAGTACGCGGAATGGGCTCCCCAGTTCATGTATTTATGGTGGCGACTGGAAACGGAAACATCCGAACGGATCCGCGTTGCCCGGATCGGGCAGAAAATGGCGGCGGAAATTCAGCGACGGACGCCCGAGTCTGTGCTGGGGCCGTTGTACGGGGCGATGTTTATCGGTTTCGAAGCACTGTCCCGGGGGGTCCTGAACAGTCTGCAGATTGTGCCCAGGATGATGGAGCAGGCAAAAGAGGTGGTTGAACGCCAACCGGGGTTCCTGTACGGCCTGGCGGAATTAATGCTGGCCAGGGTGTTGTTCAAGGCACCACCATTTCCGATGAGCCGCGGTGACCTGACCAAAAGCATGGCATACATCGAACTGGCCCGGCCCTACGCCGAGGGTAAATTTGCGCCGTGGTACCTGTTCCTGGCGGAAGCACTGCACCTGACCGAACAGGCCAGTGAACTGGAACGGTTACTGGACACATGGGAATCGGCGATCAAGCCGACTGACAAGTTTACGATGATGAACCTCGAAATTACCCGCATCGATATGGCCAACCTGAAAGCGGCGCTGGCTGACGGAAGTTACGATCGCTATCTCTGGGATGCCTATCTGGTCCCGATGGACCGCAGGATTATCGAACAACGCTATCCGGTTGTCCGTGCAAAGTACAGGTAACAGCAACGCCCCGCGGGCGGACCTGACGGAATTCGACACCCTGCCCGCCTGGCGGAAGCTGCTGACAGTGGCAGCGTTTCCCACGGTCTTTATGGCCAGTATGATCGGCGCCGGGACAATGATGCAGCAGGGAGCCAACCCGGAAATACCGGTCGCCGTCTTTACCGTGATCACGGCCCTGATCATCATGGTCCTGGAGCGGGTTAACCCACACGCCGAATCGTGGAACCGGTCCCGCCAGGACGTGCCGACGGACATCGCCCACGTGTTGCTCAGCGAGGTTGCGCCACCGGAATTGTGGAACAGCCTGTTTCGTAATGTCCTGCTGGTCGCTGCCGCAGGCATTGCGGCCAACACCGGGCTGTCGTTGTGGCCTGCCGGGGCGCACTGGGCTATTCAATTGTGCCTGGCAATGGTTGTGTCCGAGTTCGGACAGTACTGGTGGCATCGGTTTGCCCACGAACATGACCTGGGCTGGCGGTTTCACAGTGTTCACCACAGCCCCGAGCGGCTGTACTGGCTGAACGCCGGGCGCTTTCATCCGCTGGATACGATCTTTTCCTATACGCTGCAGGTCACGCCGCTGATCCTGCTGGGCTGCGGGGCTGAAATCATTGCGCTGTTTACCCTGTGGACGGCAGTTCACGGGATGTTCCAGCATTCCAACATTGAGCTGCGCCTGGGGCCGCTGAACTGGATTTTCAGTATGGCCGAACTGCATCGCTGGCATCACTCGCTGGACACCCGGGACCAGAACGCCAACTATGGTGCCAATATCATTTTCTGGGACATCGTCTTTGGTACACGGCACCATCCCCGCGACCGGGAACACCAGCCCGATGACGTCGGGTTCTTGGGGATGCCCGGGTTCCCGAACCGGTACTGGGGGCAATTGGCGGTGCCGTTTGTCTGGCGCAAGCTCAAACGCTCTGACTGAGACGGCACGCATTTTTGCGCAATTTGGCACGCTGTATTCGGTCCGTTGTCCTCGAAATAGCTTTACTATTCCTGCGGCCCCGTCCCTCCGGTCATCGCACCATCTAACGCGAACCTGCGCGCCTTTCAAATTTTCTCGGGAAGTTCTCAATCTTTTTTATCTTCTTCGTCTCCCTGCTCTCTGTGTCCTCTGTGGTGTGAAATCGCTTCTCTTGCCCGTGTCTTTCTTCCGCTCGTCAACGACCTAATATTCAGGGTCGTAGCCGAGGGTACGGGCGGTGTCGGTCTTCTCGACGTCATTTGGACCGGGATTTGTGCCCACTAACATGTCCGTGAACGGATGGGTGACGCCAAACCAATAATGTTCATTCTTGAAATGGTGCAGCGTATGGGTCCGGGCCAACCAGCGGTAGAGTCGATTCTTTGAGCTGAGCGGCACGTGCAGGGCCAGGTGGAACCACTCATAAATCAGGAAGCCGGTCCAGAAGCCGAGAAAGAACTCCAGCCCCCGGACCGGGTCGCCGAATACGGCAATGAAAACCAGCGGCATAACCACGGCCATTGACACCGTCACAAACATCGGAATAAAGATCAGCGAATGGATTCGTGGCTGGCGATGGTGGCCCAGGTGCAGTCGTTTATGAAGCCCGCGTGCCCAGCGCCATGGCGGCGGCGGCATGTGCAGCAGGTAACGATGGACCGGGTATTCGGCCAGGAACCAGAACATGGCACCGCCGGCAATACGCGTGGCGGCCATTCCGTCCCTGGCGCTGTCCGGCCAGACCAGGGCCAGGGTGGCGGCCCAGATCGCGATGCCGAAATGGATCTCGAAATGACCGAAATAATAACGGGTGACTTGTGTGGTGGTCGCCATCGCGGACTCCCGGGCAGTGACTGGTGGCATTTATACCATCATAGCGGCCTGGCGAAACAGGGTCAGTGGACAGCCGGCCCGGCCCCGGCAACAATATCGCCGTGTTACCAGCACCTGTCCAGACTTTGAAATTCAAAGCCGCCGTCATTGCGGTGGCCGTACTGACGGCGGCGCCGGTCGCCGCGACCAGCGATGCAGAAGATCGATTTTGTGCGCTGCTGGACCAGTGCGGGATTGAGCACGCCGAATCACGGTGCCGGGACCGTGACGCGGACCTGGGCCTGGATGCGTCGCGGTGCCGGCCGGCGCAGGATGTCGAGGGTCTCGACCTGCGGCCCTGGGGACAATTCGGGTTTCGTACGTACGAGTTCCTGGCGCGGGAGTACCAGGCGGCATATTCGATTCGCGGAATCCTGCCGATGCGGGCAGCGCAACTGGCGATCCTGATGGACGACCTGCCGTTTACGGCGCGCCTGCTTAACCACGCCCGGGGCGGTAATTTTACGGCTCGGTTCATCCGGCGGGGTGACCACCCGGTCGTTTACGGGGAACGGGGCGACAAATTCCATGGACAGGCGGTCCAGGTGGCGGGCACCTCTGGACGCGGCCGAATGGTCTGGTTGGGCTTCGGCTCGGCAACGATTGCGCGCTGGACGTTTGTCGGCGAGGTCATGCTGGACCTGGTTTTCCGTCCCGATCCCGGAAATCCTGGTCGGTTGCAGTTCGAAGTGCGGATTTATGCGGCCCCGGGCAACGGCGCCATCGATGCGGTGATGAACAGCGACCTGTTCGCCGGCCTGGTCCGGCGGATCGCCAGGTCGGTACTGGACGACCTGGCGGCGGCCACGGGTTCGGTCATCGAACAGCGCCAGAACGGGACCCTGGCCCCGGCCGAATGGTCACCGCCAGATTACCGGATGATCGACCGTCTTCAAGGTCACAAAACCGCAGGTCCCGTCAATCCCTGAACTCCGGCTCCCGGCCCTCGTTGCGGGCGGTGATGGCTTCTTCCAGGTTTTGGGTGGTCATTCGAACCAGTAACTGGTTGCGGTTTTCGTAACCGATGGCGGCCTGCAGGCTGCCGGCTTCCATTGCATCCCACAGGGCCGCCTTGGTCATCGCGACTCCGATCTGGCTGTGGCGACAGATCTGCCCGGCCAGTTCGGCAGCGTTATCCAACAACGCCTCCGGTTCCGTAACCCGGGACAGGATGCCGATCGATTCGGCCTCGTCAGCCAGGACCTCGCGACCGCTGAGGATGATCTCGTTGGCCCTGGAACCGCCGATCAGCCGGGGCAGCAGGTAGCTCAGGCCCAGTTCGACCCCGGTCAGTCCGTTGCGGATACCGGCCGCACGAAACCTGGCCGCGCGACTGCCGATGCGGATATCCGCCGCGATCGCCAGGCAGAAGCCGCCACCAAATGCCGGGCCATTGATCGCGGCGATGATCGGCTGGGGCAGGGAGCGCATCAACGGTACCAGTCCCGACATCGTTTCCATCGCCCGGACCGCAAGCCGGGACATAGGCAAACCGTCAGAATTGGACGGCCGACCGACATCGTCCAGGTTCATCCCCGAACAGAATCCGTCGCCCGATCCGGTCAGGATGACGACACGACAACCGTTGTCTTCCCGGGCCCGGGTCAGTTCGTCGTACAACCCCTGGACCAGGTCAAACGACATCGCGTTCAGCGTCGGGGGGTCATCCAGCCGGATACAGCGAATTGCGGAATCAATCCTGTCGGTTGTTGCGCCTGCCATGGTTACGCTCCCTGGTCCCGGCCGGTGGCTGCGGTCGCAGCGACGTTGCCAGATTGACTAAAATATCAGTTATGAACAATCAACTACGAAATTACCTTGCCGCAATAACCATTGCGGTGTCCATCTGGGCCATTCCCGGCGACGTCATCAGTGGCGAAAAATCCAGTGGCCAGCGGGGTACACCGCAAAGTGTCAACGGTTATCCGATCCACGATGGCGTTCCCGGCTATTGGCTGGACGGTGTCAAGGGATTCGAGAAGGCATCCGAGATCCATCGCAAGACCGGTAAACCGATGATGATCTACGTCTACACGGAATGGTGCGGATATTGCCGGCATTTCAATACCAAGGTCCTGCCGGTGTTGCCGGTCCAGCAGTGCCTGGACAATTTTACAAAGGTCAAGCTGAACGCCGAACAGTCGCCTGCGGCGCGTAAGCTGGCGACCGAGTTGCGAATTTCGGGTTACCCGACGGTCGTCGCCCGCGGCAAGGACGATTTGATGCTGCGCCCCATGCGCCCGATTGTGTCGCCTGCCGAGTTCATCGTCCAGTGCCAGGACGAGCTCAACCGCAGTCCGGGCTAGGACTGTTCCAGTCATCCAGCCTGTTGTTTCTCGAAATCCACTGTCCCTGCTAGTCTGTCCTGACAGATCGTCACGGGACGACCCTGGGGAGGGCTGGTCATGGACAAGAAATCGATATCGCCGATCGCGTGGTTTTACCTGTTGCTGGCCCTGGTTGGGCTGATCGTTCCCCTCTGGAATTTTGCCGAGTCGCTGGCAACCGTGGGGATTGTAACAACGGGTCAGGACCTGCTGCGTGGCAACTTCAAATCGCCCGCGGCTGCGAGTATGACATTCAACCTGATTGTGATCAGCCTGGCCGGCATGGTCTGGCTGTTTGTCGAGGCATGGCGACTGGGCATGCGCTGGTGGGGATACTTGTTCGGCTGGCTGTTCCTGCCCAGTGCGTTCCTGTTTCCGTTTTTCCTGTTCCAGCGGGAACTTCAGTTGACAGACCTGGTTGACGGATCGGAAGCGGTCGATGATGTTCCTGATTCCGGTCCCGGCGACACAGATCTGTCGCAAGAGACCTGACACAGCAACCCGACCATAACTGGCGTTCCGGCAGTCATTCAGCGGTCAAGCTCACGCCGGTGTTTAAACGTTGTTATATTAATTTAATGCACGCGCATCAATTGATTTCTATGGGGGACGACGGGTTTGCTGACGGCAGTTGACGCGGTAGCCGTGGCCGATCGGGCTGAACACGGGGACACCAGGACGCGACTTATCCAGGCGGCGATTGGATTGTATGCCGAACAGGGACTGGACGGCGCATCGTTGCGATCAATCGTCCTGGCGTCCGGCGTTCGCAATGCGTCAGCCGTGCAATACCATTTTGGCGGCAAGGCCGGCCTGGTACGTGCTGCGGTTGATTACCTGGCGGATCTGGTGTTCCCACCCGGGGTTGCACTGCTGCAGTCGCTGCAAAGTGAAATGGGCGAACGGCCGGTCACAGTCCGGGAAATTGTCGAGGCGACCTATGGCCCCGTACTGGCATTCAGCTTGTCGTCCAGCCAGAATTTGAACGCAGTCCGCATTTTTCCGGCGCTGCTGCAGCACCCGGATCCGGCAACGCGCAACCTGTTCGTCAACGCCTGCGCCGATTTACGGGAATTGTCGGACACCATGCTGGTGGCGGCGCTGCCGGAAGTCCCGGCACAGGTTGTCCGTCTGAAGGCCGGATTTGCCCTGGTCAATGTGTTGCACCTGGTTACAGACCTGCACGTCCTCTATGGTGCCGCCGAAGTTGTCTCCGACCCGTCAATCCTGCGCCGGGTCTACGACTATTTCCTGGATTATGTCAGTGGCGGAATTGAGTCCGAGCGACAGGGCTCTGCGGAGTTCCGACGATTCCTGGCCCGGACCGGTGCCGAATATTCCCGTCCGGAGCTGCTGTCATGAGCCGCGTCCGGTTGCTGCTGGCCGCAATGGCCTGGCCACTGGCCGTCGGCTGCCTGGGAGAATCGGGACAGGTTGGCAACAGCTGGCCATCTGTGGAGATGCCCGGCAGCTGTCAACAAATGGCATCTGCGGTGTCCGATGTCAGCGATGCCGGTCCATTCCGGGTCGGTTACCGCACATTTCCGCACACATACCAGGCCGCCGGATTCGGCGAACGAACGATTGCTGTGCATGTCTGGTACCCGACCGAGGATCTCGAGGGCGATGGTGCGCGATACCTGGACCTGTGGCCGGATGACGACGTGCTGGTCGATGCTGCGGTTGCCGGACCCCTGGACGCGTGCGGTTTCCCGGTCCTGGCGTATTCCCATGGGCACCGGGCGTTTGGCGGCAGCGCGGCCCACCTGAGCCGGCACTTTGCATCCCATGGCTGGGTCACTGTTGCCCCGGACCATACCGGAAATCTGCTGAATGACGATGCGCCTCGCAAGGCATCGATTTACTATTTGCGCAGTACCGACCTGGCGGCTGCTGTCGATGCCGTCGCCGGGCTGGCCGATCCGGATCCGCTGGCCGGGCAGGTTGCGGTCGATCGCGTGGTGGTCGCCGGACACAGTTTCGGGACACATACAATGTGGGCCACATCGGGTGCCAGTTTTGCTGTGACGACAATTTCCGCAAACTGCGACACCAGCACAGACCTGGCCTGTACGGACGCCCAGCTGGAGGTGTTTGCCGACGGCGTGGCAGACGACCGGATTGTCGGCGCGATCCACATGGACGGCACAATGAGTGGTGACTGGTTTGACCCGGACAGCCATCGGGGTATCCAGACACCTCAGTTGGTCATGACCGGGGCCGAACGGCAGGCCGCCGGGCAGGATCAGTTTGAACAGCGTGGCGTGGACCTGGAATATACCTGGTTGGATTTTGCCAACGCCTGCCACGAAACGTTTGCCGGTGCCCAGTGGTTTGGCTGCGACGATTTTGATATCGATGACGGGTATAAGCTGGTGGATGCATATGCGCTGGCGTTTGCCCGCCACTATTTACTGAATGACCAAAGCCAGGAACTGCTGGCGATTCTGGACGGAACAACGGCCTTGTCGGACAAGGTCACTTTGCAGAGGACGGAGTAATGTTGAATTTGAAACAGGTTGCGGTAGCCGTGTCGGCAGCGGCCCTGCTGGCAGGGTGCCTGGAATCATCGCCTGCGATGGTTGATGTGTCCGAGGTCCCCCTGGTGCCGGGGGATGCTGCGATCAAGCGACTGACACAGGTTCAGTACGAGAATACGATCGAGGATCTGGTCGGCGATGACATTATCGTTCCGGCCTCCATCGAGCCTGACCTGCCCAGCGATGGGCTGATATCGATCGGTTCTGCGCGTACCACGATTTCGCCATTGGGTGTCGAAAAGTACGAGTCGGCAGCATATGCGATCGCCCAGCAAATGACTGTGTCCGATGCCGTGATGAAACGGGTCGTGCCTTGTGAGTGGGGCGGTCCCAACGATACCGGCTGCATGCAGGAGTTCGTCGAGTCGTTCGGTCGGCGGGCTTGGCGCCGGCCATTGACCGAGGACGAAACCGCCAGCCTGATGGCGGCCGCGACCAGCGGAACGACCGGCCTGGGCACGTTCGCAGCCGGTGTCGAAATGGCCATGGCCGCGATTCTCCAGTCACCCAATTTTCTGTTCCGCGTTGAACTGGGCGAAGCTGATCCTACCTCGGCAGGGCAGAATCGCTACACGGCCTATGAAATGGCGACACGCCTCGGCTACTTTTTTACTAATTCAACACCAGACGACGCGCTGCTTGATGCCGCCGAGTCCGGGGCCCTGCTGAACGAGGCCGGTGTCCGTGCCCAGGCGCAACGGTTGCTGGATTCGCCGCGTGCACGGGACGCGGTGCGTAATTTCTTTGCCGAGTATTTCGAGCTCCACAACCTGGACCACCTGTCCAAGGACTCGATCGTGTTTGTCCACATGGACAAGGACCTGGGGCCGGATGCCCGTGAAGAAACATTGCGGGTTGTCGAGCGGATTGTCTTTGACAACGAGGATTACCTGAACCTGTTCACCACCCGCGAGACCTATGTCAATCGCCGCCTGGCATCGTTGTATGGCATCCCGGCGCCGGTGACCGAGGGCTTTGGTGCCGTGACGCTGCCCGTGGACGGCGGTCGCCGGGGCCTGCTGGGTATGGCCAGCATCCTGGCGCTGCAGTCCCACCCGATAGCCACATCTGCCGTGTTGCGTGGACGCTTTGTGCGGACCAAGTTGCTGTGCGGGACGATCCCGCCGCCACCCACCGGTGTCAATACCGGGATTCCCGAGGCAGACGCCAACGCCCGGACGCTGCGGGAACGCAGCAAGGTCCATCAGGAAGAGCCCGTTTGTGCCAACTGCCACGCCCTGATGGATCCGATCGGGCTGGGGCTGGAAAACTTCGATTCCATCGGGCGCTGGCGGACCCATGATAACGGTGCGTTGATCGACCCGTCGGGGTTCATCGACGACTATGAATTCATGGATGCCTGGGATCTGGGACGGTTGATGGCTGAGCATCCGGATTCCCCTGGCTGCCTGGTCAAGAATATATATCGCTACGCGACGGGCTCTGTCGAGGAATTCGGTGAGCTGGAAGCGATTGAAGCACTGATAGAAAATTTCAAAATTTCCGGACACCGGGTACAACCACTGATGGTCGAGATTGCTGCCAGCCCGGGGTTTCGCAAGGTAAGAGAGATCGAAAATGAGTAAATCATCATTGGATCGCAGGACATTTCTGCGCGGCCTGCTGGGTGGAGCCGCCGTTTCGATTGCCCTGCCGCCACTGGACATATTCATGAACGGCAACGGGACCGCCTACGCTGCAGGCAGTGGCCTGCCCGTCCGGTTTGGCCTGTTTATGTGGGGCAACGGTATCCTGCCTGATCGTTGGCGCCCAACCGGGGCCGAATTTGACTGGGAGCTGTCAGAGCAGTTGGCCCCGTTGGCCGGGGTCAAAGAGCACGTATCCGTCGTCACCGGTATGGAAGTCCGGGTTCCAAATATCGAACCTCATCACGCCACGGCAGCCGGGATCCTGTCCGGATCACCCCTGATCCTGGAAGGCGACCACCGGACGTTCAGTGCGGCATCGATTGACCAGGTCATCGCCAACCAGATCGGCGGGGACTCGCGGTTCAAGTCCATTGAATTTGGTGTTGATGTCGACAAGGGATCGTCATATAACGGCCCGGACAATATCAATCCGCCGGAAACATCCCCCGCCGCATTGTTCGAGCGGATCTTCGGTGGCAGCTTTCGCCTGCCGGGTGAAGACGCTGAACCGGATCCGCGGATCGGTCTGCGCCTGAGCGTTCTGGATGCGGTGTCGGGCGACATCGCGCGGCTGAACAAGCGCCTTGGTGCGACAGACAGGGAACGACTGGACCAGCATTTGACGGGAATTCGCGAGCTGGAGCAACGCATCGATCGTCTGGCGAACTTGAAAGTCGGCGAAGCGTGTGCCGTTCCGGGCGAACCGCTGCCAGCCTATCCGGATATTGATGGCCGTCCGCAAATGGCCGAACGCAACCGTGCCCTGACCGATGTCATGGTGATGGCAATTGCCTGTGACCAGACCCGGGTGTTCAGTAACTTTTTCAGCAATCCTGTCGGGAACACGTTGTACAGGGACGCGCCGGCCGGGCATCACCAGTTAACCCACGACGAACCCGGCACGCAGCCGGAGGTTCACAAGATTGTCCTGCAGATTGTCGAGGAATACGCTTATGTGGTCGATGCGTTCAGCAAGATCGAAGAGGGTGATGGAACGCTGTTGGACAATCTGGTCCTGTTTGGAACCAGCGATGTTTCATTTGGGCGAACCCATTCGCCCAAGGATTTCCCGATCCTGATCGCAGGAGCGGGCGGTGGACGGCTCAAAAAGGGCTACTACTACCACTCCGATACCGAGGAAAACGCCAGTGACGTGTTGCTGACCATGGCAAACACAGTCATCACCGGAAATGGCGGTATTCCCCTGTCCGAATTCGGCAATGATGACGGACTGACTCAATCCAGCCTGGGCGCCCTCGAGATATGATCGAGTTCCGTCTGGCGGCATTGGCCACCGCTGTCTTGACCATGTCGGGGTGTGTGGTCGGTGAGTCGACGTCGTTTCCCGGCGATTTGAAGGAATGCGGTGCAGTCTGCGGCAGCGGGCCAACCTGGGTTGCGTATGATATCGAACTGGCGTCCGAGGATGCCGACGGCAACCTGATCGGGTACAACCTGGACGGCATCGTCAGTGATGGCGAAGGGCGTGACGATTGCTACGTCAAGGACGGGGTCAGCCCGTCCGGTGCCAGGGGGATTGACAACCAGGTCGGGGCGCTGATCCAGGATGGTTTTACCGACGAAATTCGCGAGGCCCTGCCTTTGTTGATTCGTGACGCGGTTGGAACCGGTGGCCTGCTGATCCTGGCCGAAATGGTCGAGCCTGTGGGAAATGATTTCGTTGGCCCCCGGTCGACCCGGATCGCGTTTCGCCGTGGCGGTGGAATCCCGATGGTGGGTACCGACGGGTTCCTGCTGCCTCACCAGACGTTCGAACTGGCACCGGACTTTTTCCTTGGTCAGTTTGATGATGTCGGCGTTGATGACCTGTTGCTGTCCGGCGGTCCCTCGGATTTGCGGCTGGTGATAACCGTGTTCGGGATTACGTACCAGATCACACTGCGCAATGCGGTTTTTGATATGGAAATGAGCGGCGATGCGACAATGATGACCGGTACGATCGGCGGTGCCGTCCACCTGGATGACCTGTTCGGCGTCGCCGACACCATCGTCGTCGAGGACCTGGGTGACCTGATCCGCGCGGTGGCGCCGTCTTTTACCGATGTCGAAGACCCGGAAAACGGCAAGTGCGAAATGATTTCGGCAGCAGCCAGGATCAAGATGAAGCCGGCCTTTATCCATCCCCGGTTGCCGCTGGCTGACGACAACCGCCAATATTCGGGGCGCGAGATCTTTTTTACCCGTTGCGGCCAGTGCCACGGACCGGCGGGCAACGGCGGTACGGGGCCCAGCCTGACCGACTTTGAGTGGGACAATGGCGATGGGTCGCTGGAATCCATCCGGCAGGTTATCGCCGACGGTGTTCCCGATACCGCCATGCCGGTCTGGCGCGAGGAACTGACGGATAAAGAGATTGACCGGGTGGCGGAGTACGTGTTCAACCTCTCGCCCCGCTAGCTGCGGCGGGCAGCTTTACGCAATCTGCGGCGCTGTCCTCGCTCCGCC
>JBFJWU010000008.1:0-22302 GCA_041623475.1 bacterium
ATCCACCGGCCCGGATCGGGATCATTGAATTGCACTGCAGCACACAGGCTGAAGACGGCAACAGCAACGATGTTTGGAATTCCCAAAAGGGTCACCGCAACTATTTCCGTGCCAGGCTCAGGACCGCCTGGCCCTGGTCCAGGTCAAATTCAAATTGCCCCAGAATATTCATGCCAAGTAGCCCGCCTACGTGTTCAGGTGCCTGTAATTCGACAATTCCGATTTCAATATTCCACAGTACGTGATCGGCGATCACAATGGTATCCAACCATGTGACAGGGGCTTCGACAACGCCACCGGGGGTCGCAAATCGGCGGCGATTTCCCAACGCGTCCGGGTCGATTCCCATATCTTTGGCGACGTCAGGCCGCAGCAGCGTAATCGCAGCGCCGGTGTCGACGATCAATTTTACAAGAGTTTCCTGCTGTTCGGTCACGATTTCCAGCTCTGCCAGATAGTGGCTGCCCAGCCGTTCCAGATCCAGTCTGGAATCATACGACGCACCTCGATCAACCCTGCGATCAAGGAAATACTCGATCTTTTCAGCGTGACGGGCATTCGCACCGTAAAAACTGATATTGCGAAGACTCGCGTACGCGTCGTCCACCAGATCCAGCTCTGCCTGAAGCGTCGCCAACTGGATCCAGAATGGTTCGTAACCCGGAAAACTGCGCGCCGCATCGTATAGCAGGTCGAGCAACTGTGACTGCAATGTTTCCTCAAGTTCGCCGTGGAAAAGCTCCCGGGTTCGTTGGTGAAGCAGGTCTCGTATTGCCAGCGCCTCGTCGGAACCGACATATGGCAACAGCATCAGGTACGTTCGTGCCGCTGCCAGCTGATTGCCGGACGCGCCCTGGATTCGAGCCAGCAAATGGTAGCCATCTGGATCGCCGGGCAACGCATTCAAATATTTGGTCAAGAGTGACTCGGCGGCAGCCAGTCGACCAGCCTCCAGTCGGCGGGTCGCCTCCAGTAAAACCGGACTGGCAACGGCGAAGCTAAGTTCACGCGGTAAGTCGGACCGAACCTTTTCCAAAAGGCTGATTGCCTGGTCATCCCTTCCGGCCGCAAGCTGACTGCGGACAGCCTCGATTTCGCGCGAATGCTCGGTGCCCGTTGACTTCGGAGCTGGTTCACCGGGCACCGCGGGCACACCCGCAAGATCGCGAGCCAACCAACCGACAGCCAGGCCACCGCAAAACACAATCACCGGGATGATAATGCGTTCCATTCAGATCCGCTCCGCGCTGCAGACGCAGCTTGTAGTGCTGCCCGGCATCCCTTACCATAACCGGTCATGAACATTCGCGACACAAGTTCACAGACAATGCGCGAGATTCAGGACCGAATCTCAACTGCGCTGGCCGAGGTCAATGGCGCCCCGTTTTCCAGCGACAACTGGAGTTACGACGGCAAATCAGGGGGCGGTGAATCCCGGATCTTTAAAAGTGGCGAATTGATCGAAAGCGGTGGAGTAAACTTTTCCGCGATCGAGGGCGACCAGCTCCCGGAGTCGGCACTGGCCGCATTGGACGTTGTCGATCCTGGCGGTTTCTTTGCAACCGGGGTGTCAATCGTCATTCATCCGCACAACCCATTTGTACCAACAATCCACATGAACGTGCGTTATTTTGAGTCGGACAATGGCACGTGGTGGTTCGGCGGTGGAATTGACCTGACGCCCTATTACCCGGACGAACCCCAGGCTGTCGAGTTCCATCGGGTCATGAAGTCGACGTGCGACCGATTTGACGCGTCCTGGTATCCGCGTTTCAAGAAACAGTGTGACGAATATTTCTATCTCCCGCACCGGAATGAAACCCGCGGCATCGGCGGAATCTTTTATGATCACCACAAACCGGACCCGGTGGTTGGCCTTGAGTTTTCGCAGGCCGTTGGTGAAGCATTTCTCGAAGCCTGGCTGCCAATTGCCGCGGCTAATCGTGACAAAAAGTGGACACCTGAACAACGAAGGTTCCAGCTTCTGCGTCGTGGTCGCTATGTCGAGTTCAACTTGCTGTTTGACCGAGGCACGAGATTCGGCATCCAGTCGGGTGGCCGAACAGAATCAATCCTGATGTCATTACCGTCCGAGGCAAACTGGGCATACGACTGGCGACCCGAACCAGGATCCCCGGAGGACCTGCTGCTGACACAATTCCTCAAGCCCAGGGACTGGTTAAAACTGGACTAACAAACGCCTATGGGACTGGTAACGGAGCGCAATCGTCAACGCGGATATTTGCGACGCCGGCCATTTGTACCCAGCCTGATCCGTTCGCGCTGCGCACAAACACATATTCACCATTCGCCTGACCAACATCGACAAGCGTTCCCACTGACAAATTCTGGACAACGTTTGCGTCGACCTCTGGCAAAATCCGTGCAGAAACCGGCGCAACAATTATTCCGTTGTCTGCAGACGCATCAAGAACCGCTGCAACAATCCACGCAGCTGCAACTGTCATCGCCACGCGCGCCAGTCCAGTGCGCCTGTGGGCAATTGCGGATGAAAGACAGGTCGCCACCCACATCAGGACAATCAACACCAGCGCCAGTGCGAGCCCGACAACCAGTCGCTGCACCCAGTTCGCCAATTGCAGGCTGATTGCAGTCTCGGCCTCTAATCCCAGCTCGTTCGAAACAGCGCTGACAACGTCGATTCCATTTTGGGACCAGGGGCGGCGGTGCAATTCCTTGAGAGCCAGGCCAAGAGCGTAGCCCGGGTACCCCTGGTTATAAACTTCAACCG
Organism: bacterium; assembly: GCA_041623475.1. Lineage (GTDB taxonomy): Bacteria > J088 > J088 > J088 > J088 > JBFJWU01. The sequence goes on from JBFJWU010000008.1 coordinate 2,753, forward strand.
ACAGCACCCCTGGTTGGCAGTCGACCTGCGGCGAATTCGCGGATGAATTGGCCGACAGGGCAGCCACCAGAATAACCGCTGCAAGCATCAATATTGACCGGAACCCGTTCATGGCTATTTCTGCTGATCCAGCCACGCCCTGACCTGGTCGACTGGCGGCTGCCACGTTGGCGCGAACAGCGCCGCCGCGATGATCTCCCTGATGCCGCCCTCGACTCCTGTAGCGGCTGGATCAATGTTGCCATAGACCTCCTGCCACCGTCCCTGATCGTTGTCATCTGATAGTTCACGTAGTTTCGCGACCAGATCGGAGCCGTCCAGGTATTTCGGGCGAAATCCGTCTCTCCGCCTTGCAACCAGCCCGATCGGGACCAGAAGGACTGAAACGATCACCGCCAGCAGGCCGTTATTACGTGTAGCAAGTGATTCAAAAACACGTTCCGGGTTTGCGGCCAGGACGTTGTCGACCGGGACGGGATCACTGCCGAGTGTCCCGACAAGGCCCGATTTGACCGGCGCAGGTCCTCCCTGATCAACCGGGGCCTCGGGCAAGTCGAGCGAGAGTGCCTGGTAAGTACCGTTTTTCGGGTCAAACCACACTGGCCGGCGACCGTCGGGATCGCCGGTGGCAACAACATCCAGGGGCACGTCCACAACTGTCCGCGGCCCCGACTTGCCGATCGATTGCCGGATATTCGGTTTGTCTGGGTAGACACGCCATCCGTTCACAACCCAGGGCTCAATACGAACACCGGTGCCAGTGGCAACACCAGCGAGCGTCAGCACGCCCTGCCTGCGCCCGGGGCCTGTTTCAGTCAAATCAACATCAACCTGCAGCTCTCCAACCAGTCCGACGAACTGCTGTCCGGCACCGGGTTCCGGCAGCGGGGCAACTCGGATGATTGATTCTGGAATCGGGTAGTTCCGGGATTGCCGCTTTGGCCCGAACATACCAAACGGGTCAAGGCCAAACGGACGGCGTTTCCCTTGCCGGGACTCTGCTTTCGGCCCAAGAAAGGTTATCGAGCCCTTCCTGGACCTGAATGTACCCGCACGTTCGGCATACATCCATCGTTGCAACGTCAGTCGATTCACCGTCCGGCCACCGACATTGACGATCTCTTTTGTCTGGATGGCCTCTTGTTCGTCAGCCAGCGCGACGACACCCGGACGTTCGGGGGGGCCCCAGGTATCCGGTTGGACGCCTGCGCCATAATCCACCTGGACGACTTCGCGAAATAACTGCCCTGCAAACACCTGACGAGGATTGGTCCAGGTCCGGATCTCTACGGCATCGCCAGATTCGCTTTTCTGGGCAACGACTTCGGCGACATTCGATCGGAGCTCCTTGCCCCCGACGTTTGTGATCACAGGCCCCAGCACGTATCGGCCTTCGTGCGGCGCAGTCATTTGGAACTTGATTGAATTTCGGCGAGACATCTGTCCATTCACAATCTGGACAGATGACTCGGTACCGGAATATTGAATTGTCGCCGCTGGCCGAACCGGAATGGAACGAATATTAATATCTCCAGTTGGAACATCAAGGCGGACCTCGATGGGGGTCCCCACTTCGACCATCGGCTGCGCGATGACGAGTTCCAGATCAGCTGCAAACCCCGAACCTGCCCAGGCAAATGCAACCAAAAGCACAAGGGGCAAACTGGTTGCGACCTTACCAGGGATGCCCGTCACCAGAGCCCTGCCCGTTTAGTTTCATCGGATTGTCTTCGGTCATATTTTCGATTTGCTGCCGTTGAAGCACACCCAACGCCGACGGCGGCCGGTCACCCGGTTCCTCGGCCGACTCTGCAGCGCTTTCTTGCCCCCCTGGTTCCGGATCTGTCTCGCCGTTGGATTGTTTGTCCTGCTCTTCATCATTCGGCGACTCACGCCCGGATGGTCGGTCCGCGTCCGATTCCCGGCCCTCTTCCTGGCGGTCGTCTTTGTCGTCCTCGCCTGATTCCTGATCTTGCTTCTGTTGCTGCTGCTGTTTGAATTGCTGCAGCAACCGACGGGCGATTTCCAGATTGTACTTGGTATCTTCATCTTCTTCGACAGCCAACGATGCTTCATACACCTTCACCGCATGTTCCAGATTTCCCGCACGCACAAGTTCATTCGCTGCGTCGTACAAAGCACCAGCCTGATCTGCAGAATTTTCATATCTGGTAGCGGCCGCGGCATAAGCCCTGGCGGCCAAATCATGTTGCTCCAGCTTGCTCAGGCTGGCGCCCAGGTTCGCTAAGGCATCCGGGTCACCGGTCTGCGCCGCCTGGTCCTGATACCAATCAGCAGCCGCACGATAGTCACCATCGTCGAAGTCTGCAGCAGCCTGCCTGTCAGCCCGGCATCCGGTCGACGCAAGGATCATCATCAACACACCCAGCACGACCTGTTTCTGCCTGTGCACCGGCGAACGCCCCCCCAAGAGCGTGACGGGCAACAGGCTTGCTGTCAACATGATGAACGCAGCTCCCAGTGGCCAGGCTGTTCGATCAACCGGAACAACCTGCTCGCGCTCACCCTGATAAATGGCCTGGACAGCAACCATCGCCCGCGCAATTGGATTCAGGCCAACTCCGTCACTTGTGATCTCGGTATAAACACCGCCAGTTCGACTGGCAATTTCGGACAATGTCTGGCGATCGGCACGCGAAAATACCATTTGACCCTGCTGGTCCTTCTGGTACCCGCCTCGGGGCAAGGGGATCGTCGCGCCGGCCGGGTCGCCAACGGCAACCGACACAACCCGTACTCCTCGCCTTGCCAGTAGCGCCGCCGTGTCCAGTGGATCACCATCTCCGTTATGTTCACCGTCGCTGATCAGGATCACAACTGCCTCATCCAGGCCTTTGACATCAGCCAGCTGAACAGCCAGTTCGAGCGGGCGGTTCAGATCCGTGCCCTGGGGTTTCAGGTCTTCTGGTGACGTCTGGTCCAGGACGTACCTGATGAAATTGTGGTCCCAGGTAAACGGAACCCGCAGCCAGGCATCCCCGGCAAACAATACCAGGCCATATTTATATCCCGGGAACCGTTCCATTAGTTGTGCCACCGCCTCGCGAATTCTAGTGAGCCGGTTGGGGGCAATATCCCTCGCATACATACTGGTCGACATATCCACCGCCAGCAGGACATCGCGGGACCGTTCTGGCATTTCCAGTTTTCGAACCCCCAGCGACGGTCCGACCAGGGCAACCAGCAAACACAGCAACCCGGCTCCACGCAAAAACAGGCGCACCGCATTTCCAGCTCGATGCCCGCGGCTTGACAGAACCGGGTGCAGGGTTCCCCAGACACGCAATGCGCCAAGGTGCATCCAGATCACAACAATGATTACAGCCACTCCCAGAACGACCGCTGCCGGCAGCAACTCAAACCTCAGCCAACTGATCGTATCCGTCACAGTACCGGCACCCACCGGGACGGAACGACCTGCAGAAGCAATGCCGACAACATCAGGACGATTGCCAGCAACAGGAATGGATAATACAAACTTCGGTAATCCACGCTGACCCGCTGCTTGTAGGTCGTTTTTTCCAACTGATCGATTTCCGTATAGACAGCCTCCAACTCGCTGATATTCCGGGCATTGAAGTAACGGCCACCTGTTTTGTCAGCAACTCGACGCAACGTTTTTTCGTCCATCTCTACCCTCATATTCTGCACCCGGGTTCCGAACAGGCTGTCGACCTTGTACGGTGCTGTCCCCCCGCTGCCAATTCCAATCGTGTATACCCGAATGCCATTCTCGCTGGCATACGTCGCGGCCACGGTCGGATCGATTTGACCCGCAGTATTCTTTCCGTCGCTGAGCAAAACAAGGATTCGCGATTTCAACGGGGCATCCTGAAGGCGTTTTACGCCCAGAATCAACGCGTCACCCAATGCAGTCGCGCCACCGGCCATGCCGCTCTGAACCTGTCCGAGCATATCAACAATCATCGACTGGTCTGCAGTGAGCGGGACAATGGTGAACACTTTGTCTCCAAATACAACCAGGCTCTGTAAATCACCACTCCTGGCCAACACAAACGTTCGCAGGACCTCAACTGCCCCCTGCATCCTGGTCAGTGCATCCTGTCGAGATCCGAAATCAAGGGCTTCCATACTGTCGGACGTATCGAGGACGTGGGCGATGGCAATTCCCGCTCGTTCCTGCTCAACAAGTTCAACGCCTTTCTGTGGGTTTGCCCAGGCCAACGCCAGGCACGCCAGTCCGATGATTGTCAACAGCCAGACCAATTGGCGAATCCAGTTCTGCCGGTTGCCAGACACATCAAGCGCACCGGATGCGATGCCGTCTGTTCGACCCAGTCGAACCATTGCGACGATAATAATCAGCAACGTTGCCACCAAAAGCACCCAGGGATGTTCGAAACGCCACATCAGGTTGTTTCACTCGCGATCCCGGCACGATGAATCTCGCTCACACGGGCTACGGTCTGGCCCAGCCAATATCCAACAGTTTGGCTGCCGCGACCGGCTTCCTGATATTTGACAGACTCCAATTGCGTGGCATCGGCTACCAGTTGGCACCACAGGTCCTTGCTGGCGGCGGGACCCTGCAGTCGTCCGATGGCATCCGTCAATTCGCCCCCGGTCAGTTCCAGTGCGGGAATATCCAAAGTGGTTTCAATCAACCGACGGACAATTCGGCTGATCTTGTACGCGTGGTGCCGTTCAATCAATTCGTTCGGGTCAATTCGGGTCAATAACTCATCAAGATCATCCAGCGCAGCCTGAAACGGGTCGACAGGATCTTCTCCTCTGCGAAGCCTCCGAACCAGCAACCAGCCCGTCAATGCTACGAACAGCAGACCCGTTGCAACCATCCACGGTGTCAGCGTTGCAAACATTTGCCGCAGGTCCCTGTTGGGGCGCAACTCTGCCTCCATCGCACCTTCACCTGGCGGGACTTCGATATATAACGGCGCAGAGCGATCGGTCAGCAGTCGGCGCCCCGACCGTTCCCGGACCCGCAGTTCGGCAGCCGGGAACACATGCAACCCGCGTTCGGCTCGCAATTGGTAACGCAGCGTTATTCGGTGGACATTTCCGTCCCCGGAGTCCCGACGGCTAACGTCGACGACGGTCATTCCTGTAAAGGAACTCGACGCGATACTGACATCGCCAGTCAATTCGCCTGGCCAAAAGGCATCAACATCAATTGCAAACGGCACACCTGGTTGCGGGTCCGTCACGGCAATTCTTGCTGATATTCCAGCATTGACCGGGGCTGCCAGCACGGGCGCGCTACTGGCAACGATAGCGACCACCAGACAGGTTGCGGTGACCAGAACCAACCGCCCGACCGACAGATTTCCGGAACCGGCAACCATCGGCGTCAGGTCGCTACTCCCGACCGGAACGCCCGCGTCAACCCGACGACCAGATCCTCGACATCGTCGATTTCTGGTGCGTGCGGCCCAGCATGATCAAAGTTGCCGTCGGACGCTGCCCGCCCTGTCCCCACCGCACCGGATTCGGGATTCCAGGCCTGGACTCCGTTGGCAATTCCTCCTGCCAATTCAAGCACAGACTGGATACGGATCGGTATGACATCCAAACGTCGGCGAAATCCAGCCAGCGCAACCAGCGGATCACCAGTCCCGTCGAAGTCAGACAGGACAATTGCGACTTGCGGCAAGCGACGACGTTCACGAAGGTTCTCAGCAACAACTTCCAGATCGGCAATGCGCCGGGGCCCGTCATACGGTGACAACTGGACCCGTTCCAGCTCGCCGACCAGGCTCCAGAAAGCCGCATCACGGGCGATTGGACCGAAATGACCTTCGACGTGATCGTTAAACAAAACGACATCGGCGACGTCCCGTTCGCGAATGGCTGCATAGGCCAGAATCGCGGCGCAATGCAGGGCTGTCTGCAGTTTCGTGCGAACAGTCGCCCCAAACCGCATGCTGTCGCTGGTGTCGACAAATATCGCAACCCGAAGCTGGCGCTCTTCCTCGAAGATCTTCGTATGGGGCGAACGCGTCCTGGCCATGACTTTCCAGTCCATTCGACGAATATCGTCACCAGGCTCGTAGTCGCGGCTTTCTGAATACTCCAGTCCATGACCCTTCAGCCGCGATCGGTAGAAACCAAGCAGGTCACCACCACCACGGCGACGGGTACGCATGGACAAGCGACGAACACGCGTCAACAGCGACCTGTCAAATTCAGACGTCACGTGTCTAAGGCACCTCGACGGTCGTTAACAGGCGGTTCACAACATCGTCTGCGGTCAGTCCTTCCGCCTCTGCCTCGTAGCTCAACAGTAATCGATGGCGCAATACGGGTTGGGCAACGGCTTTGACATCCTCGGGCGTAACATAGGCGCGCCCGGCCAGGATTGCTCGTGCCCGAGCCGCGATACTAAGCCCCAATGTTGCCCGTGGGCTGGCACCGTGTTCGATATATGCACCAAGGCCGCCTGCACCGTAGGCGTCTGGATTCCTTGAGCAATCAACCAGGTGCACAACATACTGTTCTACCCGTTGGTCAACGTACAAGGACTTTGCCACCTGCCTGGCCCTTATCAAATCGGATGCGCTGGCAACAGACTCGATTTCAGGGGCCCCATGTTGCACCCTGCGCAGGATCTCCAACTCTTCATCCCGTGATGGATGTGTAATAACCACTTTCAAAAGAAATCGGTCCATCTGGGCCTCAGGCAGCACATAGGTACCTTCCTGTTCAATGGGATTCTGGGTGGCCAGAACCATAAACGGCTCTTCAAGCAGGAACGTTTCGCCAGCCAGGGTAATTTGCCGCTCTTCCATGACTTCCAGGAGTGCCGCCTGCACTTTTGCAGGTGCTCGATTGATCTCGTCGGCGAGGATGACCTGCGCAAACAAAGGCCCTTTCCGAATAGAAAAGTCGCCAGATTTTGGATCATAGACCTCTGTGCCAACCAGGTCGCTGGGCAGTAAGTCCGGAGTGAATTGCAGTCGGCGAAAGTCGAGGTGCAGTGCGCTAGCCAGCGCCTTGACTGCAGTCGTTTTAGCCAGGCCGGGTACCCCTTCCAGCAGGACGTGACCGTTGGCAATCAAGGCGGTTAGTAATGCATCGATCATTCCGGGTTGCCCGACGATTGCTTTGGCCATTTCCGTTTGCACGTTCTGCAGCAATGGCTGCAACTCGCTGACTTCCTGTTCGGCCTGTTGTTGTGAATCTGTCACGTCTTGTACTCCCGAATGATGTACGGCCGCGGGGACGGGTCCTGCGGTCCGGAAATTTCAGTGATTTTGAATATGTCCGACGGCACGTCGAGACACCTATTTTAACGCTTAATACCTACGACAGGTCAGACGTGTCGAGGTTCCGAAGACCTGCCTTTCGGCAGCAGATCATGAGTATACTGTCGGGAAATTGGCAGGTTTTGATGATGGCAACAGCAGACGAACGCAGGGACGTGCGAATTGCGGCCGAAAAAGCCGCAGCGGTTGGCGACTTCGAGCACGCAGGCGTGTTGTACGAAAAAGCGGCATTATCAGCAACAGACGGGCGGGCCCGGATGCGTGCTGCTGAATACTTCTTGAAATCCGGCAATCACGATCGGGCTCTGGCAAATCAGGTCGCCGCCGCTCGCGACTACGCTGCAGATGGCGACTTCGTACGTTCGCTAGCCGTCAGCAAACGGATTCTTGCCAAGGATCCCGACAATTCAGAAATCCGTGGACTCCTGGCATTTACATTTGACGAGGCGATCCTTGCCGGTGACATCGATGAAGCGACCACCTCCGACCTGGATCGGGTGAAGCGGTCTGCTGGCATCACCGATCGAGATGCAGAAAACGTGCTGGCAGGACCCGGGAGCAGTCTATCGTCCGAGCAGGCCGACCAGATATTGGCCCGCCTGCCCGAAATGCCCCTGTTCAAGTTCATGAAAGGGCCGGAAGCGCTGGCGCTGATCGACCAAATGCGCCTGGTTGAAGCGGACGTTGGCAGGTTGGTTGTGCGTCAGGACGAGCCCGGAAACAGTTTTTACATCGTCACCGATGGCCGGCTCGAGGCCCAGATACGAACGCAGGAGGGCATGGAACGAACGCTGTCAATGTTGATGCCAGGAGATTTCTTTGGCGAGTTGTCCTGCATCCTGGGAACGCCCAGGACAGCATCCGTTGTTGCGCGAACCAGATCAGAGCTTCTTGAAATCAGCAACCTGGCAATCCAGAACCTGGCTCGTGACTTTCCCCAGTTTGATCGGGTACTCGCGTCATTCAGCCGGGAACGATTGATTAATTCGGCGTTCGAATCCAGCGCGGTATTACGGCGGGTGCGCAAGGCCAGTCGGTCCGAACTGGTCGAGAGCCTGGAATTGATTGACTACGAAGCCGGATCGACAATTATTGAACAGGGTAAAGCGGTCGATGGGTTATACCTGATTGCCACCGGTGAAGTTTTGCCGCGCAGCCGATTTCGCGGTGGCAGAAGAATTGCCTATCCGACGATGCTCGCGGGTGACCTGTTCGGGGAAATCAGCCTGGTCCTGCAACGCCCGGCGACCGCCAGTTGCGTCGCAGTAACCGATTGCAAATTATTCCGGATTACGGCAAATGCACTGGGTAAAGTGCTTCGCAAACATCCAGGCCTCAGCAAGGACATCAAGGACCTGGCCGCCGAGCGAATGACCCGAAGCAACAGGATCGCCGGGGCTCTGCGCAAGTAGTCGCAGTTGTTATCGCCCCAGGGGCGTCAAATCATTCCGGCGGATGTCAGGTCCTGGCGGTTGGCGACCATCTTTCTGGATCGATCGTACCGTTCGCGCGCAATGTCTTTGGCAAGGGCCTCGATTTCCGGATGTTGCTCGATCATTGCCGAGAAGATCCCCTTGGGCAATTTGAACAATGTCGAATCTGTCGCCGTCACGCACGTCGCGGTCGCGGGCTTGTCTGTCAACAGGCTGATTTCCCCGAAAATAGCACCCTCCAGCATGTCCGGGTAGTCGATTGTTTCATCCTTGACCCTGCTGCTGGCGCGCACGGTGCCCTGTGCCAGGATAAACAGCCCTTCGCCTGCCTGGCCCTGTTGAATCAGGATCTCGCCAGCCCGCGCTTCCAGGTATTCAAACTCGTCCGCAAGGTATCTGCGATCAACCTCGCCGAGTGATTGGAATAACGGGCTACAACTGAAAATGATGTTCAGCAACCGTTCCCGATAGTACTGCTGCATAATTCGCGCGACGTCAGGATATCGATCGACAATCGCATCCAGTACGGTTCGGCTGAGCACCAGCAAGGTCAATTCATCGCCTGCCACAACAGTTGCCATACGGTTGCCGCCAGAAAAGTAGGCCATTTCCCCAAAAAACTGCCCGGCTCCCAGCGATGCCAGTTCGACATCCGTGCCGTCTTCGGCCTGCCGGGTGACTTTTGCCGTGCCGGCGGCAACCACATAAAACGCATCGCCCGCCTCGCCCTCCCACAACACCACGGCGCCTCCAGTGTAGTGTTCAATCTCCATCATTTCGACAAACTCGGAGAAGACGTCGGGAGGCAGGCTTGAAAATAGTGGAATGTCCGGCAACTCTGCCACTGAATCGACGTCGATCAGGTCGGCTTCGACACGGGCAGCCTCGGACACTGCGGCCAAGCCGTCGCCAACCCTTACTGTTGGTGCGCCTTCCAGCGCCGCACCGTGAGAGATAACGAACTCATCATCATCTTCCTCCGCACTGCCCGCTGTTGCACCGTCGACAGACATCGACTCAATGACCAATTCGTCATCTGCGTCGTCGCTGATTGGATCCTGTTGACCTTTCCGCAGTTCTTCCAATGCGTCACTTGACGCACCCTTTGCCTGGGCTTTTTCTTCGTCGTCGCGGTATGAATACAACCGGGTCAGCAACTGCTGTGTTTCGGTACGATCGCTGTCAATCTCCAGAATGACCTTGGTGACCCCGATGGCCTGTGGCAACTCGCCGCGGACCGCATACATCTTCGCGGCCTTGGTATAGACCTCAATGGCCTCTTGCAGACGCTCCAACCGCCGGTACAGGTCACCGATCTTAACCCAGACGCGAACATCATTAGGCTGGATTTTGCAGATTTCGATATAGCATCCAAGCGCTTTTGACAACTTGCCCTTGCCCAACATCTGGGCCGCCTGCTTTTGTAGTTTGTGAATCTTGTCAGACATGTTCAACCTTCTGTTTAACCAGGCATCCGCGGTCAGCCACTCTTGTTGTCCCGCGCCCGATACGCAGCGGTCACAAGACTTTTCAGGTACTCATCAAGTACAGGGGGAATCGACGTAAAACGCACATAATAATCGTTTTCGGCAACGCGGTCCGACTCGCGAATTTTCCCGTACAAGTCACCGGATATTTCCCGACCTTCCGAGTCAAGGATCTGGAACTTCAGGTTACTCAGGACCTCCAACTCGCGATCCGATCTCAGTCCCGCGCCCTGGTTCGACAACTGGACAAACTGACCGATAAATGCATCATCGCCAGCGTGCTTGCCTTCGAGAATCGTAAACCGAACCGGAACGACCTCGGGCACTGGCAGGATCTGTTCTTCCTGTCGATCCAGACGAACATTGAACTTACCACCGATTCCAACAACATCAAAGATTGTAATCGGCTCAGTCACGCCCTTGGGAGAAACTTCCATGCTGCCATTCACTTCAACGTGGCCACCGGCATCGTGCAGCGTTTGCTCGCTAACCAGCAACTGTCCTCCGACCGTATAAGACTCTATACGTGCGGTTAGATTAACGTTTGACCCAACGACACCGTATTTCAGTCGTCGCTCGCTGCCGATATTGCCAACGATAACCGTTCCGGTATTCAGCCCGATTCCCATTTCCACTTCGGGAAGGTCGTGGTCACGATTGTACTGGTTGACCTTGTCCATTGCGGCCAACATTTCGACCGCACACGCAACCGCACGTGCCGCATCGTCATCCCGTGGAACCGGCGCACCAAAAATGACCAGAATCGCGTCGCCGATGAACTCGTCAATCGTTCCGCCATACTTCAGGATCACTTCGGTCATCGTTCCCAGGAAGTTATTCAACATCTTCACGACCTGATCCGGCTCCAGACGTTCACACATTGATGTGAACCCGCGCAGGTCGTTCATAAGGATCGTAACCTTGCGTGTCTCACCGGACAGGTTCAATCCCTCCGGGGATTCAAGAATCTCCTCGACGATTTCGTCAGACAGGTATCGCCCGAACGTGTTCTTGATAAACTCGTTGCGAATTTCCAACTGCCGGGCAACCAGGCTGAGTTCATTCCCCTTTTGCTGGATGATCTGTTTCTGCTGGATCTCGTCGGTCACATCCAGCAGAACGACCCAGTCGTGTCCGTCTTCAGAAAACAGATGAACGTCGGCGTAACGGCCGGAATCGGTCATCATTGCCGGAATCGACACAGGGTCCGAAACAGGCAACATTCCGTCCAGGTAATATGCGGCCTCTGCGACAGGTTGCCCGGCTTCAATGTTTTCCAGTCCAAAAATCGCGAGATCGCCACCAGAATCAACAACAATTCCCTGCGGATCAACCTTGATGTAAGTTGTCTGGAATCTGGCAACCAACTGGTCGCGGACAAATGAATCGATCGGACCCGGCCGCTGGACAGTATCGGTCACAGATCCCACCTGGCCCAGTCCTGGACCTTGGCCTGCTTGCACGAATAGGCGGTAACGGCATCAGCCGCACCGCGAAAATCAAGCGTCACTTCTTCAAAATCGCCCTGCAGGTCACCCGCGAGTGCCGCGAAGGTGTTGTCATCCAGCAGAATTTCGCCTGCCCAGGCCTGGCTTTCCAATCTGGCCGCCATATTAACCCTGTGGCCGATTGCGCTGAAGGCCCGTTTTGATTCGGTTCCAAGCATACCGTATGACACCGCGCCACTGCTGATTCCAATTCCCAGCCCTTCGGCCGACTCGCTCCCGCCCCCCTGAAGCCGCCTGAATTCATACAATATCCGCATTGCTGACCGTACTGACTGGTTGACCGGCGTGTCCTTTGCGGGCAACAACCCAAACGTCGCCGTCACGGTATCGCCAATGATATGGTCGACAAACCCTGCTTCCTCAGTAATCATTTTGACAATCAGACGCAGATGAGAATTGAGCGTCTTGAATACCAGTTTGGGATCATTTTGTTCGCTGAACTGGGTAAATCCACGGAGGTTCGCGAACAGAATTGCGACTTCCTTTCGCTCTCCCTCGACATCCACGCCAAGTTCACCAGCTGCCCCTGTACCGATCTCACCATCCAGGAGTTTCGAAGCCTTGGTCCGCAACAGCGCCAGCTCATTGGCCTTCTGCTGCAATAACTGACGCTGCTTGACTTCTGCCGTCGCGTCTATCATCAACACAAAATCTGCATCATCACCAGGCAGCAAATGCAGATCCAGGTAGGTTCCGTCCTCAAACATCATGGACGGCAGAATCATGGGCTCGTCAAATACCGGCAGGAAGCCTTCAAGATGCACAAGTTGCTCGCCGAAATAACTACCGACCTCCATACCCGAGATATTGTAATTGCCCAGATTGCCGCCAAAGTCAAGGATAGTGCCGTCCTTGCTGATTTGAACGAACGCCGGCGATTTCTCCTTTTCGGTCAGCAGGCTCAGGTATGCCTGCAGCAATTCCGGCAGGATCTCAGCCATTAAGAATTTTTCCAGTAAGTGCCAGAAAAGCCTCTTCAACGCCCTCGCCGGTTTTGGCACTGCCCTTCAGGACGGTCCATCCATCTGCCTCCAACTGGCTGATCCGATCATCGCCGACCTCCCAGTCATCCACCAGGTCATGTTTATTGACAACAAGAACGCACGGCAGCTCGCCGATATCATTGTTTACGCGTTCCCGGATATCCATAGCCTGGTCAACGGTCACCCCTCGGGTTCCGTCAGCAACCAGGATATACCCGGCCGATCCCCGCAGGTAGCTGGTCTGGACTTTCTGGAATTCGTCTTCCCCGGCGATGTCCCACAGCAGCAGGTTGACTTCCTGACCATCCAGTTCAATTATCTTCTTGTCGACCTTAACGCCCATTGTGGTCAGGTATTTCTCGTCAAACATACTGGTCACGAACTGGGCGACCAGACTGGTCTTGCCGACGGCAAATGCGCCCAACAAGCATACTTTTTTCTGCAACATTCCGTGTGTCTCCCTTGGTAGATCGCTAGTGGTAATCCCGCAGCCGGACGCGTAGTGTCACGCTGCGATTAAACGATCGATCAAACTCTGTCAGTGTATTGGGTCGAACCAGATTCTGGTACCCGGATGCATTAATATCGATATTCAATGCGTCCAGCCCCCTTCTTATCAACTCGTCATGCACGACCTGTGCGCGTTGGCCACTGAGCTTTGCAGCTGCCGCCAGGTCATCGCTGCGATTCGCGTGACCAACCAGTTCAACAGCCGGGTGCTGGCCAGTGCGACTCACGTGCTCAGCAAGGCGCAGCAGGTTCAGGGCAATTTCGTCCAGGGCTTGTTGCTGGCCAGGCAACAATGTGTCAGAGCCCGGCAGGAATCGAACAATCTGGTTCTCCAGGTTCCGACGCAGCTGGAACTCCGGCAACGTCGAATTGAACGGTTCCCAGACTGACTCAACTTTTTCGAACGCCAGGTCTGTCTCATGCAACAGGATCGAAATCGGATCAGTTGCATAGCTGTCCCGTAAGCCCCAGACCACATACTTTCCATCGTCCCGCTTTGCCGTCACAACGACAATGCCGCGCTCGCCCTCGAGCCGGTCGATGTACTTCCGCCAGTGATAATTATCGTGGACCGTAACATACGTATAGCGCCCCAGAAAGGTCAGTAGAATGGTCCAGATTACGACGACCTTCACCGACACTTTTTTCTCGGCCTCCTTGAGCTCTTTCTGCAGGCAGCCGTCGAGTACCGGATCAAGAGCTTCAAATGGTTCGCTATCCCCGGAAAAATTTGCCAGTTCACTGCGCATGATCGTGTGAATTCTGCTGAGTTCCGTACGCAAATGGTTGCGAAACGCCATAGGCGCCTGCCCGCGGATAACTGCGGCAAAAAAAGCATACTGCCCGTACTCGACCCATATTGTTGTGTCGCCGACATTCAGCGTGTCCAGCGCGTCTCCTTCCTGGCTTCCCAATGATGACTTGACGAAGTCCTGGATCGCCGTCAACATCCCGGACACCATCATCGGGTCCTGACCTTCATCATTGGCAGCCTTGTGCCCCAGCATCAGGCCTGTTTCCTGGTGAATCAGGAAGATTTGCTCGACCTGGTATTCCATCGTTTTCGACAGTACAACGTCCCCAAAAGAACGCCCGGTTCTCAGTGCCTCCAGGCGCCACCCCAACCCACGCAACGAAAACCTGTATCGGAGTGTTTCGTTAAATGAACGCAGCATCCCGTTGAGCGACTCGGTAACCGTTTTGCGGATCATGGGCCCAAGCACCGGCACCATGGCATCGGCAATTTCCTGGGGATGCTCGTTGATTGCGTGGGTTACCCCGTCTGCAATCGCGGGCCTGAGGGCCTCGTTCAATCCCGCATCGGACCTCAGGCTTTCTGTGATGGCACCAGGTAATGCCTGTGCCAGTCGCCGGGTTTCGGTCTGGTCCGGTGCATCGTCAGGCGATGGAGAATGTTCTGTCTCGGTCATGACTTACTGCCGGGGAGAACGTTGATCTGCTGGGCATTGTACCGCAGGCCCGCGACCCGGCACACGAATGAATCGAACAATTTCGACAAAGAAATCATAGACACCACCCTGTTGTTGCTGTAAAATTTATCCTAGGTAAGAAAGGGTATGAACGTCTAATGGTAATGACCTGCAATACAGGCCGCCGGTTTTCTTGCGCCGCATTGGCTGCGGCGTTTTTTGTGATTTCGGGGGCAACTGCGTCCCCTGCGGAAGAACTGGTGCAGGATACGCCCGAGTTCAAGGTTATTATCGTCCGGCCAGGTGACACGCTCTCCAAAATGGCCATGAAATATCTGGGCGATCCCATGAAATGGCACGCCCTGATGCGCCATAACGACATTGAAGACCCGAACATGATTGATCCAGGAATGCGACTTGAGATTCCGGTTTCGCTGAAAGAAACTACGACAGACCCGGCTGAAGTCGTTTACGCGACCCCTAATGAAGTCGCTTATAACTACCAGGGTGAAGGAAGGTTGCTGGTGGACGGCGATTTCATTCCACCGGAAGGCCTCGTCTCTGCAGATGAAGGCACGGCCCTGCTGAAGCTGCCTGACCAGTCCCAGTTTCATCTGGAGCCCGGTGCGGTCGTTGAAATGAAGGGGTTTTACGCCAGCAAGAATGAAGATGGCGGCAATGTTTTTATGACGTTCTTGAAATCCGTAGAGGGACGTGTCAAATTCGAGGTTTCCAAGGTGATTGGCCAGGGACGATTTGAAGTCGAGACACCCAATGGAATCGTCAAAGTCAAGGGAACTTCGTTCGCGATCGAAATCGTCGCCAGCGGCGAAATGAATGTCGAGACGTACACTGGCGAGGTGGCGGTCAAGCTGCCGGGACAAGACGAAGAGATCCCGGTGGTTGCGGGCGAAGGTGCCCAGATCGACAAGGGCGGGACTGGGGTTGAAAAAGTCAGGTTGTTGTCGGCACCGTCACTGGACAATGAACCGGCGACCCGTGGGGGACAAACGATTTTTTCCTGGCCGGAAGTCGAAGGCGCAACCCAGTACATCATTTACGCCGGGGGCGATGCCGAGTTCACCGAGCCCATCAAGCTTGGTAAGGCGGATACGAATCGCCTTTCTGTCGATGGCCTGCCAGCCGGTACATACTATTGGAATGCAGTCGCCGTCGACGAACTGGGAATGCGCAGCCCCGCGGAGGAACCCGTCCAGTTCGAAGTGCGCTGACAGCCGACGCCCCCGAACGCGTCCGCGTTATTTTGTACAGTCATTATTAGCCGCTGCCCAGGAGCCTGGCCGCTCCGCGGCAGACGCTCTTGCCATTTCGGCAACAGGACAGAATGAACAAAGCAAAGATCAGCCACGCGTTCGAAGACCGATGTGTGATTTGTGTCCCGCCGAACGTGACTGAAACGTGGACAGTTTTCTACGAAAACGTATTCGAAGCTTCAATCCAGCCTGGCTGGATCGACTCTGCAGGTATTTTTGAACACCATCCGGTACTGTTTGACTGGCGGGAAAGCTGGCAACAGACTTTTGTCAACTCACCGGTAACTTTCCCCGAACGGATCCTGAAAGCAATCGCCGAACGTATTGCCGGACGAACCCGTGGTTGGCGAACGGCTGACCGTTACATATCTTCGGATTCTGACCCGCTCGTCGTCTTGACCAAGGGATGGGGAAATTTCTCGGCGGCGCCGGAATCCATTACCAATATCATTGTTGATGTCCTGTCGCGGGCCGGTGTCCAAACGAACACCGCAACAGTATCGCGCCCTCAGGGTAGACCGAAAGCATTGATATTGGGCCGCAACTTCATCGTTGCCGACCAGTTCACGCTGGACCATCAACCTGGCTGATACAAGTTTCGTCTACTCGTCAAACAGGCTTGCATTCTGCTTGACAAGTACACGCCTGGAAAACACTGCAACAAATGCACAGACAACGCCGGGGACCAACGCAGCTGTGGCTGTGACCACGGGCCAGGCTGGCTGCCATTTCTGGTCGAATACAAGTACCGACAGAGCCCAGGAACCAAATGCTCCAAGCAACGCCCCCGTTATTCCGGCAGACAGTGACAGCCAGAAGTACTCCAGCAGGAATGACCTCCGGATCTGCATCAGTCGAACACCGACGAATTTCAGGCGCAGCATATCGGCTCGTCTCGCAGAAAGCTGATGCCAGATAATTACGCCGACAATTAACAAGCCAATCAACCCGCAAACCAGTCCTGCGCGATAAAGAATTGCTGTCACCTGGGTCGTCAGTTCAACGATACTGTCGATCACATATTTGACGTCGACAACGGTGATCCCCGGGAATACCTGCGCAATGTCAGAAATCAGTTTGTCGACATCAAACGTTCCGTCCGGTACCGTCGCCAGATAAGTCGCCGGCGCATCATTAATCGCCCCATCCTGAAACACCAGGAAAAAATTTGGCAGGAAATCTGCCCACCGTACTGTTCGAATATTTGCAACGATTGCCGAAATCCGCGTCCCGAAAATGTCAAAGACCAACTCATCGCCGATCCCGACACCGAGCCGTTCTGCGTAGCGTGACTCGATGCTAAGCTCAACGTCCTCGCTATAGTCCGCGGATCGATAAGAACCAGAGAATTCCCGTCCTTCGACGATCTCCTCGGTGTCGTACAAAGTCTGCCTGTACGTGACATTGACAGAACGATTGCGCAGTTCGTTGGAATCGACAGTGTCAGGTTCGTCGACACCCATTTTCGGCCCATTGCTGAAATCCTCGCCGTTATAACCGACGATTCGACCGCGGACCAACGGCGAGACATTTCCCAGCGACGCCTTCCGTGCCGCCAGGAACTCCAGCAATGATTCCAGTTGTCGGCGCTGGATATCGACCAGGAATAATCGCGGCCGACCGTCTGCGGCAACCTGCAAGGTACTGTCCAGTGACGCTCCGACTTGCGGAATCAGGCTGAATAGCCCCGTTGAAATTGTCAGGGCCAGCCAGACCGGTATCGAATACGCTGACTGCCGGGTGATTCGTTTGGCCGCGAGACCGGCGCTGACCTTGCCAGGTAATCCGTAAGATTCGATTGCCCTGAGCACCAGCGCCGCCAGGATCCAGCCAGCCACAGAAAACGCCAACACTGCAATAAAAAACGCCAGGCCGACACGAGGCTCACCAGAAACCTGGGCTGACACGACTGCGGCCACAAACAGCAGCGGTAACGAGCGAGCCAGGGCCGACCAAAGCCTGCCGGCACGACGGTCGCCGGAACCAGCCAACATCGGCAACGCAATAGCCGGACCGATCAGGAAAACGAACGCCAGTGCCTTGCCAAAAAACCAGGGATCAAATCGAAACCCCGCCACCATTCTTTCCTGCCCGGCCAGAAGGACCCTGAGCATCGGTTGGACAGCGTAGGACAATGCCAGGACGACTATAGCGGACATGACGACAAGCAAAAGGAAATGGGCGAGGTACGTTGCCGAAATGGACGTACGGCGCATTCCGATCGCATGCAGGACCTCGCGGTCAGACTTGAAACGCAACAGGAATCCCGAATACAGGTAGATGACACCCACCAGTGCCAGGAAAAATGCAACAAGGGACACAATCGAAAGAAAATCCGCGATCAGCCTGGTGACCTGCGCAACTCGGTCACTGCCGTCTTTGGGGGACCGCACGCGGACCGACTCGCCCAGCACCGCTTCCAGTTCGTTCTCGAGTACTTCCAGTCGGTTGTTTGAAAATCGTTCCGTGAACTTGATACTGACCGAATGCCTTGCGGTCGAGCCATACACGAGCAATCCGGCTCGCTCAATTCCGGCGGCAGTCATGTAGATGCGTGGCAAATATCCCGAAAACCGGATTGCCTTGTACGAATCCTTAACGACCACACCTGCAACGGAAAACGTCTCGGCCCCGATCTCGATATTCGTCCCGGCCGTCACCCCCAATTGGGCCATGATCTCCGGGTACAGCCAGACCTCGTGGCTGGCTGGAAGCGGCATCGTCGCAGACGGATATGATCGACCGTCCCCAAATTCAAGCGATCCATAGAACGGAAATCCGGGCGCCACGTTCACAACCTGAACCAGGCGACTGCGTTCGCCACCAGATGCCATGGAACTCAACGACACGCCACGAAGTGTTGCAGCTGTAGCTGGCAACAACCCAAGTGCCTGGTCAACCGTGGCCTCTGTAATAGGAAATCTGGACGAAATTACAAGGTCGGCCCCCAGGAACTCGCGCGCGTTCTCTTCGAGGGAATAGTTCATCGCCCCTTTGAACTGTTCCAGAGCGAAGATTCCGACGATGCCCAACGAGAAGTTCAGGACAAAAAGGATTGAAAATCGGCGCGAGTTCGCAAGGATGCTCAGAACAAGTCGAAAATCCATCAGGTTGTCGCGATAGAACGTTCGATCCTGCCCCCGTTAATCGTCACCTGTGTCTGGCACCGCGCCGCGACAACGCGACTGTGAGTCACCAGGACCAGGCCAGCACCGGTCCCGGAAATCAGCTCGAACATCAGGTCCATCACTTGCTCGCCCGTTTGTTCATCCAGACTGCCGCTGGGCTCGTCGGCCAGGACTAACTGCGGGCGGTGGACAAGGGCACGCGCCAGTGCCACGCGCTGCATTTCACCGCCACTGAGTTGATGTGGCAGATGATTCGCACGAGAAACAAGGCCTACCCGTTCCAACAATTCTGCTGCATTATCGTCCTGCCCGTGGACTCCGCCGACTCGCAGTGGCAGCAGAATATTTTCGATCGCAGTCAAATATGACACCAGGTGGAAGTTCTGGAAGACAAAACCAATCTTGCTGGCCCGCACGTCGGTCAACTGCGATTCCGATAATCCACCATACTTTTGGCCATCCAACTCGATCTCACCTGAATCAGGTCGGATTATCCCTGCGATCAACGACAACAGCGTCGACTTGCCACTCC
>JBFJWU010000009.1:0-21672 GCA_041623475.1 bacterium
CCTGAAGTTGAGCGAACTTTTCGGCAAGCCGGTCCCTGCGGAGCTGAAAAAAGAACGGGCCCTGGCGGTCGACGCCATGACCGACGCCCAGCAGTACCTGCACGGCAAGAAGTTCGCCGTCGCCGGTGACCCCGACTACCTGCTCGGCATCGTCTCCTTCCTGCTCGAGATGGGCGCCCGCCCCTGGCACGTGCTCTGCTCCCGGGCGACCAAGAAGTTCCAGAAGGAGATGGATGCGCTGCTGGCCTCCTCGCCCTTCGGCGCCGGCTGCACCTGCTACATCAACAAGGACCTCTGGCACATGCGCAGCCTGCTGGTGACCGACCCGGTCGACGGCATCATCGGCGACACCCACGCCAAGTGGGCCGCCCGCGACGCCGGGATCCCGCTGTTCCGCATCGGCTTCCCGATCATCGACCGGGTCAACCTGCACCGGACACCGGTGGTCGGTTACAACGGCGCGATCAGCATGCTGACCATGATCGCCAACAAGTTCCTCGACATCAAGGACGAGACCTGCGAGGACCAGTGGTTTGAGATGATGCGCTAACGCCACGCGCGCATCGACGGTTCAACAACCTGCGAGCGGGGCCTTCGGGCCCCGCGGAATGAAAACATGATACGCACCCGGCGCTTCGAAATCGTCAGCAGCACCGAGAAGAAAGGCTTGAGCATGAAAGTCGCATTCGCCAGCACCGACAAGGTGCACGTCGATGAACACTTCGGACAGGCGCAGGGGTTCATCATCTGGGAGGTCGGGCCGGAGGAGGCCGCGTTCAGCGGTCTGGTCCAGGTCAGGTCCGAGGATGCCCCCGGACACAGCGACGACAAGATCGAGGCAAGGGCTGCCGCCTTGAGCGACTGCGCCCTGGTCTATGTCGGCGAGATCGGCGGCCCGGCCGCAGCGCGGCTGGTGGCCAAGAAGATTCACCCGATCAAGAGCAAGGAGCGGGAACCGATTACCGCGGTGGTTGAAAAACTCCAGCAGGTGCTCAAGGGGAACCCGCCCCCGTGGTTGAGAAAAGCGATGTTGAAGGGGGAAAGACCGAACTGGTAGAGGCTCTGCCCGGCAGTCAGCGGGGCTGTCCCCGCTGACTGCTCAATAAGTTAACCGAGATCCGGGACAGCCCCCGTGCGGGAACAGTCCCCTAAAGGAGAACGACGATGGCTTTACTGACCGGAAAAACCTTTGGCGGGGACAGCTGGACCCCGACGTTTGTCATGAGTATCGATCCCGAGAAATGCATCGGCTGCGGGCGCTGTTTCAAGTCGTGCGCCCGCAGGGTGCTGGCGCCGGAAGACCTGGTCGATGAGGAGACCGATTCGACCCGCATGATCATGGGGCTCGTCAACCAGTCCAACTGCATCGGCTGCGCCGGTTGCGGCGTCGCCTGCCCGAAGAAGTGTTTCAGTTTCAAGCCGATGGCGGTTTGAAAAGCGGTGACGAGTGACGAAGCACCCCTTGCCCGATATCCGTCACGCGTCACCGCCTTTAACGGAGGTTCCCATGCGCATCGCCGTTGCTTCAAAATCCGGTACCGAGATTGATCAGCACTTCGGTCATGCCGAGCGCTTCCTCATCTACGATTGCCATGGGGGAGAAGTGACCCTCGTCTCCGAGGTCGAGGTGGAAAAGTTCTGTTACTTCGACCCCGAAGAGCCCCACCGGCAGAGTCGCTTCCAGGCCATCGCCACCGCGATCTCCGGGTGCCGGGCGGTTCTCACGGCGATGATCGGAGATCACCCCCGCCAGGAACTGACCAAGGCCGGGATTCTCGCCATCAGCACCTCCGGCCCGATCGAAGCGGGGGTGCGCTCCGCCCATGAGGTCCTCTGCGGAAGCGGCTGCGGCTGCGCCGACAGGTCCGGGTGCCCCTGATCCACTGATTTTCCGTCCAACATAACGGACCATTCGCCTCCTGATGAAAAATGGTCCATTCCAGAGCTGCAATTGCCTCAGGCATGGGCAGCGGGGTCTGTGAGGGAACCCCGCTGCCCTATTTTTTTGCCCTTTTTCTGTTGGCATGGTGGATGCAAACAAGAAAACCAGGCAATGTAAACAATCCATCGCGGTACAACGTGGTACCGCAGACCGTTTAAGGCAACGAGGCCCCTGGGACAATGATCCCCGGGGCCTCTCCAGTTAACGGCACCAGCAAGGGCGCTTCCGGTTTAACCGGAGGTGCCTTTTTTTGTGCCATCCTAAAAAAGGAGACGATCATGGCCAGCGGATGCCCGATGATGAAGATGAAGGCCCAGAGCGATCACCCCTGCTTCGGCGGCGATCACAGCAAGGCGGGGCGCATCCACCTTCCGGTGGCGCCGGGGTGCAACATCAAGTGCGGTTTCTGCGAGCGCAAGTTTGACTGCGCCAACGAGAGCCGCCCCGGTGTGACCAGCAAGGTCCTCACCCCCGAGCAGGCGGTGGAGCGGGTGCGGCTGGTCAAAATGCACATGGAGCGTCAGGGGGGCGCGCAGCTCAAGGTGGTGGGGATCGCCGGCCCCGGGGACCCGCTGGCCAATCCCAAGACCTTCGAGACCTTCGCCCGGGTGCGCGAGGCATTTCCCGAGATGACCCTCTGTTTGTCGACCAACGGCCTGCGTCTGCCGGAGTCGCTGGAGACGATCCTCGCCTATGACGTGCACAGCCTGACCGTGACCATCAACGCCCTGACCCCCGAGACCGGCGCCAGGGTCTACGAATGGATCAAGGTCGACGGCGGCAAGCTGGCCGGCGAGGAGGCCGCGGCGATCCTCCTCGAGCAGCAGTTCAAGGGGCTGGAGATGGCCGCCAAGGCCGGGATGCTGGTCAAGATCAATCACGTCTACATCCCCGGCGTCAACGATCACGAGACCCTCGATCTGGCCGTCAAGGTGCGCAACCTCGGCGCGACGATGATGAACATCATGCCGGTGATCCCCGTCGGCCTCTTCAAGGATGTCGAGCGCCCCTCCGACGCGCTGATGGAGATGGTGCGCAACCAGGCCGAGCTGATCCTCTCCCAGGCCCGCCACTGCAAGCAGTGCCGCGCCGACGCCGCCGGGGTGGTGGGGCAGGACATCGATCTCGAGGCACTGGAAGCCAAGGCGGGATAAGGGGCGGTCTCACGCGAGGAGCCGTTGGGGAAGAACTGACGCCCAGGGCAAGACGGCCTCACGCAACGACGCGACGACGCAACGAGGGTCAAGGACTATGGCTCTTGAACGGCTTGAATCTTGCGGGCTTTTTGGCTTTGCTGGTTTCCGTCGCGTCGTTGTGTCGTCGCGTGAGACATGTCCTTGACCTGGTTTTATAGGGGGAAAAATTCATGACGGAACTTCTCGACCTGACCATCGCCGCTCTCCTCGAGCGCCACCCGTCCCTCCGCCCGGTCCTGGCTGCCCACGGCCTCGGGGCCCTGGTGACCGAGGACGGGCTTCGGGTGCTGGCCCCCTTTCTCACCCTGGGGACGGCGTTGCGCAGCCGGGGGATCGCTGCCGCGGCGTTTCTGCGTCTCCTCGATGAGACGATTGCCGGCGACGAGGTCCTCGAGGCGCCGGGGCTTTCCGACCTGCGAACGTCGGGAGAGCTGACCCTCCTGGCGCTCATGCCCTGCGGCCTCAAGGTCCCCTTCGGCCGGGTCCTCAGCACATTCCTCGAAGACTTGAAGAACCGCGAGGGGCTCGCCATCACCTACGCGGTGGAGGGGAACCTCAACCAGGAGCTGTCCTACTACCCCTACGTCGACACCATCGAGACGGTGGAGGAACTCCCCGACATCATCGTCTCCGCCGATTTCAACGCCTTCTACTATCACAGATTCTACAAGCGCTTCGTCGAGCCGGGGTATCTGGTCGGCTACGGCCGGGTCGACCCCTGCGCCGCCTTCTCCACCGCCGGTCTTCCCGACCCGAAGGGGGGGTATTTCGTTTTCGGCGTCAATCCGCTGGTTCTCGTCGCCGACCTCGACAAGATCGAAGGCCGCCCGCTGCCGAACCGCTGGGCGGACATCCTCGATCCGATCTGGACCCGCGACATCACCCTGCGCGGCAACGCCGACTTCTTCTGCCATGCCGTGCTGCTGCCGATTTTCCAGGACGGCGGCGCCGAGGCGCTCCTCAAGCTCGCCCCCAACGTCCGCCAGGGGCTGCATCCGGCGCAGATGGTCAAACAGATCGACGGCGGGGGAGGGGGGGCGCTCTACGTGATGCCCGAATTCTTCGCCCACCGCGTCAGGAACAAGGATCGCATTGCCATCCTCTGGCCGTCCGACGGCGCCCTCGCCAGCCCTGTGACACTCCAGGTCAAGAAGGAGAAGATCGAGGAGCTGCGCCCGGTCCTCGACTGGCTGACCGGCCCCGAGCTGGCCGCGGCCCTGATCGGGGCGCGCTTCCCCGTCCCCCACGCCGGGGTCGAGGGGGAACTGCAGCACGCCCCCCTCAAATGGCTCGGCTGGGACTGGCTGCGGCAAAACGATATCCGCGAAGTCAACGCCGGGATCGACCGGATCTTCCTGCCGGCGGTCAAGAGCGTGCTGGCATGAAGCTGGTGACCGTCGCCGGCCCACCCTCCTGCGGCAAGACCTCGGTGATCCTGCGGGTGGCCGAGGGACTCTCCACAGCCGGGGTGAAGGTCGGGGTCGTCAAGTTCGACTGCCTCTCCAGCGACGACCAGCAGCGCTACGAAAAATCCGGCATCCCCGTCAAGACCGGCCTCTCCGGCGGTCTGTGCCCCGACCATTTCTTCATCGCCAACATCGAAGGGGCGGTGCAGTGGGGTGTGGGGCAGGGCTTCGACCTTCTCATCAGCGAGAGTGCCGGGCTCTGCAACCGCTGCTCCCCCCACGTCAGCGAGGCCTTGGCGGTCTGCGTGATAGACAACCTCAGCGGGGTCCACACCCCGCGCAAGATCGGCCCGATGCTCAAGACGGCCGACCTGGTGGTGATCACCAAGGGGGACATCGTCTCCCAGGCCGAGCGGGAGGTCTTCGCCTTCCGGGTCAGGCAGGTCAACCCCAGGGCGGCGGTGCTGCCGGTCAACGGCCTTACCGGCCAGGGGACGATGCTGCTGCAGCGCCACAGGATGATTGACGAACGCCTCGAAAATGCGATTCGCAACCATGGCGTAACCCAGGTCATCGAGGTCGCCGCAGGGCTGTCGCCGCGGGGCTTGCGATTCACCGGGTCAGATGCCCCGCTTGTCAAACGATATGTCGAGGCTGACCTGCCGGGAATGGTGGCCCACAAGCAATCGATTATGACGGATATCGGCGTCGACCCGGCAGCACACCGGATCGTTACTTGCAACGCCCTTGCCTCAGAAGGTCCCCGGTCAATCCCCCATATTGCCCTGCACGAACTGGACCCCAATGAACGCACTGCGATTATTACAGAAGGCCTGATTAACTATTTCCCGCTGGCCGACGTCAGTCCAATGTGGCGGAATTTCAGTTCGGCACTTGCCAACACAGCCGGGGGCGTCTACCTGAGCGATGCGCACCTGGACGCGGCAAGCCATCCCCAATCCGGGATGGTGAACGTTTTTAAACGTGGACTGGACCTGGCCACACGCAGTTCGACCCATTTTCACCATTCCACCTCGGACGAGGCCGTTGCGGCCCTCCAGCACTCCGGATTTGCAACTGCCCGACTGCACGACCCCGCGGATTTTCTGGACCGACTGGATCTGCCAGGTACCCGCGACGCGTCGCTGCTGAGGGTCATCGAAGCCTGGACTTGACATTGCGCACACCGTCGGGAACAAACGCCCTGATTTGACGCATTTAATCGAAATCACGCGGGACGACAGCCGGACCCTGCGCCACCCTGATCACGCCGAAACCTACCATTCCACGTTCGGAGCTGTCACTGAGTCCCGGCACGTCTTTATCGACAGATCCGGATTCGCTCTTTCGCTGCACTCTGCCGACAGGCGCATTGTGCTGGAGTTTGGCCTGGGTACAGGACTCAACTTTCTCCTGGCTGCGGATGCCGCCATCACCAACGGTGTTCAACTGTCCTATACAGCCGTGGAGTCACGTCAGGTAGATTCACAAACCGTACGCCTCCTTGAATACCAGCAATGGTTGCGTACCCCTGGCCTGGCGATGCGTTATTGTCAGTGGCTCGATGGAGCCACCGACCAGATTGACCCGTTGCTGTCACTGGAAATCGTTGCGAATTGGACAGACCTGACAACGCCCGGTTCGGGCAACGTGGATTTTGTATTCCACGACGCATTCAGCCCGGCGAACAATCCGGACGGCTGGACCAGCGAGTTATTGCAATTCGAATCGCGGCAGTTAAAAAGCGGCGGTATTTTTGTCACTTACGCGGCGCGGCGTGACCTGTCCAACAAGCTGCAACTTGCCGGACTGCAGGCGCGGCGCATTCCCGGACCACCCGGAAAACGACAGATGACTATCGCCATCAAGAAATGATAATCGGTCCGTCGCGAAAAACGTGGACCCGGCCGTCCCGGATGCCGACAACGGTACTGGGTTTTCCACCGCCTGGCCCATCGTCTCCTGCCCATACAGGAACCTCGGGAAAGTAGTCAAGGAATCGCTCGACCGTCGTCGCTGGTGGCATTCCCGACGGATTCGCCGAAGTCGCCGTCAGTGGCACGGCTTCGGCCTCGATAAACTCACGCAGCAGCGCCATGCCTGGTACCCGTACGCCAATTGTTCCAGTACCGGCAGACACCTGGTCCGGAACGCCGGCTGCCGCCGCCAGAACCACCGTCAAGGGACCGGGCCAGTACTGGTCTGCAAGGGCCTCCAGCTCACAAGGAAACTCTCTGGTCCAGCGGACAACCATTGCCTTGTCGGACGCAATCAGGGGAATCGGGTCTGTGCGGGCCGATTTCAAGGCCAGAATCCGGGTAATCGCGTCCGGACGGTCCACTCGCGCGACCAGGCCAAACGTTGATTCAGTCGGCAAACCGACGACACCCCCGTCAGCCAGGATATTGCCGACCGCTTCGGGATCCGTGATCCGGTAACTCATTGGTATTCCGGTCAGGCGTAACCGTTTTTGCGAAACCAGGCGACCGCTTCTTCGACAGAAACCTCGATCGGGGTCTGGGGCAAACCCAGCTCCGTGATTGCCCGCGACGGGTCGTAAAAAAGGTTCTGCGTCGTGTACATGGCTGTCTTGTAGGTGATCATAGGTGGCTTGCCCCGCAGGTCCGCGACGGCCTCCATAACTTTCGCCGCACGGGCGATCATCTTTACGGACAGGCGGCGTTCCTTGCCGCCCTCGATCCCGGCGACGCGCTTGACGATCCTGATGAACTCGCGGAATGTAACGTTGCCGTCCTTGTTGGCCAAAAGATAGCCGCGGCCGACCTCGCCTTTCTCCATGGCCAGCAGGTGGCCTCGCGCCACATCGCGAACGTCAACGGCATTGATGCCGCCAGGAAGGTAACCTGGCATCTCCCCCCGCAGTACGTTCAACAGGATCTTGCCGGTCGGTGTCGGCATCCGGTCCCCGGGACCGAATGGAAAAGCGGGATTTACGATTACAGCGGGCAACCCCTGCGCAATCAAGGCGCGCACTTCCTGTTCGCTTATGTATTTGGACAACACATAGTCATTGCCAAATTCCCACTGGTTGAAACCGGTCTCTTCAGTCGCCGGACTGCCGTCATTGTTGACGCCCTTGGCCGCGATACTGCTGGTAAAAACGACTTTTTGGACACCCTCGTCCATTGCGTTGCGCAGCAACGTTCGGGCGCCTTCGACATTGACCCGGTACATCAAAGCCGGGTCCTTGAGCCAGATCGCATAGATTGCAGCCAGGTGGTAAATCCGCTCGATGCCTTTGACAGGTGCTCGCAGCGATGCGGCGTCCGTCAGATCGGCTTCGACAAACTCAACGTCCAGACCGTCCAGTGGACTGCGATCCTCGCCAGGCATAACCATGACTCGCACATCGTCGCCCTGTTCCAGGCACATACGTACAACGTGGTTGCCAATAAACCCGGTTCCACCGGTAACAAGGACCGTCATCTGTCAGAGCCGCTTGTCGACTTCTGCAACCAGATCCCTGACGTGGTCAACGCTGTTATCAAATGCAGCCTTCTCGGAATCAGACAGATTCAGTTCGATCACTTTCTCGACACCACCGCCGCCAATCACCGCCGGCACCCCCACGTACAGTCCATCGACGCCGTATTCACCATCCAGATGGGCGGCAACCGGCAGGATCCGTTTCTGGTCATTCAGATAGGCCTGGGCCATGTCGATTGCGCTTTGCGCCGGGCTGTAAAACGCGCTGCCATTGCCCAGCAGGGCGACAATCTCGCCGCCGCCCTTGCGCGTCCGGTCGACGATCTCATCCATCCGGTCGGCGGAAATAAAATCCGATACCGGAATTCCGCTGATATTGGCCAGGCTTGGCACCGGAACCATCGTATCGCCATGGCCACCAAGGACCATCGCGTTAATGTCCTTGACACTGAAACCTGTTTCCATAGCGATAAACGACCGGAACCGGGTTGAATCGAGGACGCCGGCCATTCCAACCACGTGACTGGTCGGGAAACCGGTCTTCTTCCACATTGTGTAAACCATGGCATCCAGTGGATTCGTGATGACAATGACGAGCGCGCCTTTGGCGTGCCGGGCGATTCCTTCAGCGACCTGGGACACAATCGACACATTCTTGTCCAGCAAGTCGTCACGGCTCATTCCGGGTTTTCGAGGCAGACCGGCCGTCACAATCACAACGTCGGACCCTTCAAGCAACCCATAATCTGATCCTCCCTCGATCCGGACATCAGATCCGGTCAGGGGGGTGGATTCCATCAGGTCAAGTGCTTTACCCTTGGCAGTGCCTTCAGCAATATCAACCAGTGCCACATCGCCAATTTCATTCAATGCGGCCAGATGGGCCATCGTGCCACCGATCTGACCGGCGCCAACTAATCCAATCTTGTTACGTACAGGCATTAACAGCCACCCTTTCAAAAAGCTGGAAATTTAAAATTATCTGCGATTTGCGTATCAAACCACGGCATTTGAACACAGTAAACACGGCCATCAGGGCCTGTGAGCAGAGACTCGCTTACTGACCCTGTGCAGAGTGGTTATGGTAACGAAATCGATGTCCGTCTACAACTGAATTCGGACCAGTCCCCGATTGGCAATTATTCGTCCGTCCGCCTTTTCAGGGTTAATTCATCGTAATCGTCGATCCACCAACTGGCCCCGTTATCGATCGCGACACTGTCCGGCAGTCGCTGCAGCATGCCTCGTAATCGTTCGATTTCGCCTCGCAGTTTTGACAACGTTTCCTCGGCCTGGATAACGGCGGCAGGCGGCTGCCCGGTCGTCCGGGCCCGTGCCAATGACATCGCCGCCACCTCGTACTGATCGACGGTATCGTTATGACGGTCGACCAGTGAAGCCTGAAGTTCAGACCAGTATTGCTCGCCCCGGCTGTTTGATTTTTTTTTGTCGCCAGTACTTTTTTTCGGTTGGTAACTGTCGGAACGGTTCCAGTCCGGCCGCGGCCGCTTGACGTCCGACTCGATGACACTGGGCCAGTATTCGCTGGGAATTGTTGACTTGTCGTCGCTGAAATGGACCGTACCATCACCGTCGACCCATTTGTAAACGGTTTTGCGTGATTCGTCAACGGGCTCCGGTTTCGACTCGCCAGACACAGGCGTGGCCGTGACAAGTACAAACATCGCGAGTCCCAGCACGGCCATGGATTGCGGCACAATTGCCGCGCTCCTAGACTGTTGAAACCGGGGCGATCGCAAATTCAGCGCTGAGGGAGTCAAAACGTGTCGCATACATTCAGGATACCCAGTCAGGAAGAATCCGTATTGACCATTCTGGATGTCCAGGAGCGTCTCGTCGGGGCAATGCCACCGGCCTACCTGCAGGGCAACGTCCGGAGAATTGCAAAACTGGCCATCGCGGCAAGAATCCTGGACATACCGGTGATCCAGACTGAGCAGTTGCCAATGAAACTGGGGCATACGTTGCCGGTCGTCCAGTCCGAACTACCCGATGGAATCCAGCCAATCGAGAAAAATGAATTCGATGGGCTGGCAAATCCGCCGTTCCGCAATGCACTGGACCAGGCCGGGCGCCAGGCGATCATCCTGACCGGGCTCGAAATACATGTCGGCATCCTCCAGACCGCGCTGGGCCTCGCAGAATCGGGCCGCAGACCGGTGGTAATCGAAGATGCCTGCCTGTGTCGCCATTCGGTCGATTTTCGCTCCGCCATCCGTTCGCTGATGGCAGCAGGCGTCCTGGTAACGACGTTTGAAACCCTGTTGTACTCCTGGATTGGCAGCGCCGATAGTCCGGCCTTCAAGGAAATCGGCAACCTGGCAAGTGAACGGGATTATTGAGCGCAAGGTCTGGCTGATGCCGGACGCGATCCGAGTCTAGATACCGAATTTCGACGCTTTATAGCGGAACTGGCGAAACGACAGGCCCAGCAGTTCTGCAGCGCGGTTGCGCACGCCATTCGCTTTGTCCAATGCGGCAATAAACAGGGCCCGCTCGATTGACGCCATGTACGCCTCGACATCAAAGCCATCAGACGGCTCCGGTAAGTCACCACCGCCTCGATTTACACTCCCGGGATTGAACTCAGACGGCAGGTCCTGCAACGACAGGCGGCCGCCGGAACTGAGGATAACTGCACGTTCAACAACGTTCTGCAGTTCCCTGACATTGCCGGGGAAATCGTATGTCATCAACGCGTCCAGCACGTCCGGCTCGATTTCCAGTGGTTCAATTCCGATCCTCTGGCAGGATTGCAGGCAGAATTCCCGGGCCAGTACCGGGATATCGTCTCGTCGTTCCCGCAATGGCGGAACATCAATGCGAAAAACGTTCAACCTGTAAAACAGATCCTCGCGAAAGGTGCCTGCCTGAACCTGCGCCTCCAGGTCACGGTTTGTGGCGGCAACAAAGCGAACATCCAGTTTTCGCTCGCGCTGCCCCCCCAGACGCCGGACCAGCAGTTCCTGAACCACGCGTAACAATTTCACCTGGGCGGCCATAGGCAACTCGCCGATTTCATCCAGGAACAACGTACCGCCGTCGGCCTGTTCCACCAATCCCGGCTTGGCCCGATCTGCACCCGTAAACGCGCCCTTTTCGTGCCCGAACAGTTCGGCCTCAACCAGGTTTTCTGGCAGTGCCCCGCAGTTTACGGCCACAAACGGTCGTTCGCAGCGCGATCCAAGTTCGTGGATTGACCTCGCTACAATCTCTTTGCCAACCCCGCTCTCACCCGTGATCAGGACAGTTGCATCCACCTTGGCAACCCGCTGCACCAGTTCCAGCAGCCTGTTCATTGCCGCGCTGGCCACCACCATCTGCCCGGCGGCAAGATGGGACCGCAGTTGCTCCCTCAGGCGCTCATTTTCTGTTCCCAGGGCCCGTTTTTCGAGCGCGCGGCGAACCAGAACACGCAGTTCGTCCAGGTTAAACGGCTTGGTCAGGTAGTCGTATGCACCCAGCTTCATGGCTTCGACGGCATCCTCGGTACTTCCGTACGCGGTCATCACGATGACCTCGACCGCATCGTCGTGCTGCTTGGCGGCCCGAAGCAGGTCGACACCCGACATCTCGTCCATCCGGACGTCCGTCAGGATCAGATCCACGGGATGTTCAGAAACAAAGGCCAACGCCGACTCCGCCGATTCGGCAAACTCAGTCGAATAGCCTTCCTCTTCCAGCAGAATCCCCAGGGTTTCCCGGACGGACGGCTCGTCATCGACGACCAGGATTTTGGCCGCGTCACCCATTCGCCACCTCGGCAACTGGCTCGGCAACGGTTGGACATCGAAACTGGAACACGGTTTCGCCTGGTTGCGAGCGAACCAGTTCGACGCGGCCGTCGATCGCATTTGCGGCCGCCCACGCAATCGCCAGTCCCAGGCCGGTGCCTCCCTTGCGGTTGCCAAAAAACGGTTCGAACAGCCGTTCCTGAATTTCGGGGGCGATTCCAGGGCCTTCGTCGCTGACCCGGACAATCAGGTCACGGCCTTCCAGCCCTGCGCCAACGACTACACGGCTGCCGTCAGGTGCCCATTGTGCAGCGTTCAGGACAAGGTTGCCGACGATCTGGTTAAACAGTTCCGGATCCGCATCAATACCCGCGTCGCCGTCCCGGACGTCAAATTCCAGCTTGATTGGCTGCATCTCCGGATGATTTTCCAGCCGTTCTGACAACCGGTCGACCAATGACTGCACCGTCAGGTGGTGATACTGCGATGCAATCGGACGGGCATACTCCAGAAAATCGGACACCAGTTTTTCCAGCCGTTTGATTTCCTTTTCCTGGATATCGAACAGCCGTTGCTCGTTCTCGCCCAGCGACAACTTGCCACTCAGCAACTGCAGACTGTTCGAAATGGCGGCCAGCGGGTTACGAACCTCGTGCGCCAGGTTTGCCGACATCTGCCCGATCGCACCCAATCGACGCTGCTCCTCCAGGCTCTCCTCCAGTTTCCGTTTGTCGGTAACATCCTGAAAAATCAACAAACGGTTGCCCTCCACAGTCGTCGTCCCGACATCAACCACCGAATACCCCAGCAAATGCTCGGTCGTTCCGTCATTGATCCGGATCTCGCCGTTATCGTCGGGACCGTCTTTTAACATGGCACCAAGGACGCGCCGTTCGTTACCCGGCCCGGCGACGACGTCGGCAATCCGGCGCCCTGCCCGGTTCAGCAACATAATGCGCCCTTCGGCATTGACCAGCCCGATTCCAGACGGTGCGTGCTCAACGATCATTCTGTAGACCTCGCGCATCGTCGCGTAATCCTGGCGCAGATACTCCAACGCCTGGTCCGTCCGGCGCAGCGTCTCCACCAATCGGCCCGGCAGGATGCCGACCAGAAAGAAAAATCCGAAGTAAATAAAATCCCGGACCAGGATTGCCCGGACGATTTCGATCCGGTCTGGCGGCGCGATTCCCGGCAGCCAGCCGTTGACTTCCATATAACTGATGGCGGCGACCAACGAAGACGACAGCAACGCCATCGTCAACGCGAATCGGGTCGAATGCGTAATCGATGTGACGACAATCAGGAAAACATAAAGCGTCACAAACGCTGACGATGTTCCGTCCGTCAGCGCAATCGGAACCGTCAATACAACCGCATCGAGGATGTACTGCATTGCAACAAATATCTTGTTCAGCCGCAGGTCGGTAAACCGCAGCAGAACCAGCAGATAGACGGTTGTCAGGAATGCTGTAACGACAATTGGGAACAGCAGGCCGAGAAACGTTGGCGTTAATCGCCAGTCCTCGGCACCGCCAACCAGTGCCGCCGGTGCACCAAATACGACGATAACGAGGATCAGCCGGTACAGGACCAGCCTGTCTACCAGGGTCGGCATGGTCTAAGGCCCCGCCGCAGCGGGATCAGCCTCCTGCGATAGAAAAGATCGGCATGTACATCGCGCCCAGGAGGGTTCCGACAATGCCACCAATCAACACCATCATGATTGGCTCGATCGCAGACGTAATGGCTTCGACTGCGGCCTCGACCTGTTCTTCGTAGAACAACGAGACACGTTCCAGCATCTGGTCCAGGCGGCCGGTCTGCTCGCCGACTTCGACCATCTGGATCATCATCTGCGGGAAATATTTGGATTCGGACAGCGGCTCTGTGAATGTTTTACCCTCGCGGATACCTTCGATTGCCATCGTAATGTGTTCGGCAATCAGGCGGTTGCCAACGACACCGCGACAGATTTCCAGTGAATCGACAATCGGCACACCTGATGCCAACAACGTTCCCAACGTTTGATTGAAGCGGGTCAATGCCGTCTTGTGGATCAGGTTACCGATCAAAGGAACACGCAGCGCCAGCGCATCCAGGTACCACGCAACCTTTTCGTTCTGGGACACAACCTTGAATGTTGTAATGGTTACGACAATCGAAATAATGATTGTCACAAAACTTTCCTGCATCCAGTGACTGAGGTTGATAACGCTGACCGTTAACCCCGGTAACTCCCGGCCAAAATCGGCAAACATCGTCTCAAATGTCGGAATAACCTTGAGCAGCATGATTGCAACGGCGCCAAACGCGATACACAGCGAAATGATCGGATACGTCATCGCCCCTTTGACTTCCTTGCGAATCTTTTCCTGTTTCTCCAGAAAGATCGCAAGTCGCTGCAAAACGGTATCCAGAACACCTCCGGCCTCGCCCGCCTCAACAAGGTTGGCATACAGCGTGTCAAACACTTTCGGGTGGCGACGCAAAGAGTCAGCCAGGGTCGCGCCCTGTTCGACCGATTCCTTGACCTGCTCAAGCGCTTTTTTGAACATTTTGCTTTCCTGCTGGGCTTTCAGGATGTCAAGCCCCTGGACGATCGGCAGTCCCGCTTCCAGCATGGTCACAAATGTCCGGGTAAAGATAACAAGGTCGGACACCTTGACATTGCCACCGCTCAGGAATGGAATTTCAAAGGGCGGCTTTTCATCAACCGATATCGGCGTCAGGCCCTTTTTGCGCATTGCCGAGACCGCGGCCTCGGTAGAATCAGCGTTTACCGATCCTTTTTTCTCTTTGCCGTCGGCCGTCCGGCCTACATAGACGAATTTCGCCACCGCGTCCTACCTGTCTCTATTGGGCTGCAGCCGGGCGACCGCCACCCAGTCCGGCTTTCTGGGCCAGGTTACGAAATTCCTCCAAATCAGGACTTCGGGACAGGGCATCCTCGAATTTGACTTGTCGACGGCGAACCAGGTCGATCAGGCACTGGTTCATGGTCTGCATGCCGTATTTTGTCTGCCCGACCTGCATCTGGGCGTACAACTGGTGAACCTTGTCCTCGCGGATCAGGTTTCGAATCGCCGCGTTGGGGACCAGCACCTCGACCGCCATTGCCCGCCCGTACCCCTGAGCCCGTTGCATCAACGTCTGACTCAGGATGCCTTCCAGGACAAACGACAACTGCGCCCGGACCTGTGGCTGCTGGTTGGCAGGAAACACGTCCAGGATACGGTTAATCGTCTGCACGGCACCATTGGTATGCAACGTTCCGTATGCCATATGGCCTGTTTCCGCAATCGTCAATGCGGCTTCAATGGTTTCACGGTCTCGAAGCTCGCCAACCAGGACCACATCAGGATCCTGGCGAAGAATCGATTTCAAGGCGCGCGCAAAACTGTTTGTATCCGCCCCGACTTCACGCTGGTTGACGACACATTTCTTGTGCGGATGCAGAAACTCGATCGGGTCTTCAATCGTGATGATGTGGTGAGCTTTCTCGCGGTTGATCTTGTCAATCATTGCCGCCAGCGTCGTCGACTTGCCGGACCCCGTTGGCCCGGTCACCAGAACCAGTCCACGAGGCCTGTCCGACAACTGCGCACAGATCGGCGGTAATCCAAGCTCTTCGAAACTGCGAATTTCGTAGGGAATCGTACGAAACGCACCCGCGACCGCACCACGCTGCAAAAAGATGTTGGCGCGAAACCGGCTGAGGCCCTTGACACCAAAGCTCAGGTCAAGTTCGTTTTCTTCCTCGAACGCGTGTTTCTGGGCATCGGTCAGGATCGAATAGCAAAGTTGCTTGGTCTCGACCGCACCCATTTCCGGCATTCCCAGGGGAACCAGTTCACCGTCGATTCGAAGCGTCGGCGCAGCACCAACCGTGACGTGCAGGTCAGAGGCACCCTTTTCAATCATGGTTTTCAGCAATTGTTGCAGGCTTGCCATTCTAATTTACTCCGTGATCAGGATGCGTCAGACGTGGTACAGCGCAGCACCTCGTCAACGGTTGTTGTGCCTTCGACCAGATGGGACAACGCACTCATTCGCAGCGTCACAAACCCGTCCTTGACGGCCTGGTGTTTCAGTTCTGCGGTACTTGCGCCATTCAGGACAAACTCTTTCAGCGTGTCGGTCATTACCATGACCTCGTAGAATGCCACACGTCCCTTGTAGCCGGTACCGTTGCAGACTTCACAACCGGTTCCTTTCATGAACTCGGCGTTGTCGTACTGTTCTTCGGTGCCGCCCAGGTCAATAAATGCCTTCTTTTCGACCGTATCATCGGGCTGTTTGCAGTTGCCACAATTCCGGCGTCCCAGACGCTGGGCAACGATACAGTTGACGGAACTGGCAACCAGGAACGGCTCCACACCCATGTTCAGGAGGCGGTTAACGGTACCGGGAGCGTCGTTTGTATGCAGCGTCGACAGCACCATATGGCCGGTCAGTGCCGCTTTGACAGCAATCTCACCGGTCTCAAAGTCGCGAATCTCACCAACCATGATAATGTCCGGATCCTGGCGCAGAAAGCTTCGCAGTGCGGCAGCGAACGTCAACCCGATACCTTCACGAACGTTGACCTGGTTAATCCCGGCCAGGTTAAACTCGACGGGATCCTCTGCGGTCGACAGGTTCTCGGACACTTTGTTCAAGTCCGACAAGGCGGAGTACAGCGTCGTCGTCTTGCCCGAACCCGTTGGTCCGGTGACAAGGACCATCCCAAAGGGCTGGTGAATGCAATGCAGGAAATCCTCTAACTGTTCGGGACGGAATCCCAGCTTGGTCATGTCCAGCTGCAGGTTTGATTTGTCCAGCAGTCGAAGAACAATCTTTTCACCAAACAACGTCGGCAGGACGGACACACGAAAGTCCATGTCCTGGCCACGGCCCAGCTTCAGCTTGATACGACCATCCTGGGGCAAGCGACGTTCGGCAATGTCCAGGTTCGACATAATCTTCAAGCGACTGGCAATCGCATCTTTCATCTTCAGCGGTGGCCGCATGACTTCAGACAACACACCGTCAATTCGAAACCGCACCCGGTACATTTTCTCGTAGGGTTCAATATGGATATCCGACGTATTCTTCTTGATGGCATCCAGCAAAAGCGCGTTGACCAGGCGGACAACCGGCTTGTCCTCGCCCATTGCGGCCAGGTCGCCCATGTCTTCTTCTTCGTCGCCGGAAACATAGTCGACATCGTCCGCTTCGTCACCGAACTCGCTGAGCATGTCATCCAGGTCCAGCTCGGGGGCCATATCGGCCGCCGACATTTCCGGCTCGGCGTCTGCCTTCCAGACCTCACCGATACATTCAATAATGCTTTCTTCGGCAGCGACAACGACTTCGACGTTGGTATATCCGGTCAGGAACCGCACTTCGTCGATGGCAAAGATATTCGACGGATCCGCCATCGCGACGACCAGCGTCGACCCGGCCAGGTTAATGGGGATCATTACGTGTTGTTCAAGGACGTCCTGTGGAATCCGCTGGACAATCGCCGGGTCAATCTCGAACTCTGCAAGGTTGACCGCAGGGACACCGTACTGTTTGCTGAGGAAATCGAGCAGTTCGTCTTCTTTGATGTATCCGTTTTTTACGAGATGAGAACCGAGACGCCCACCCTGTGATTTCTGTTCTTCGATCGCCTGTTGCAGTTGCTGCGGTGTGATCAGGTTCTCTCGGACCAGCAGTTCCCCGATTCTAGCCATTGAAATCAGCCCTTTTCCAAGATGTGTATTGCGGAATCTGCGCGGCAGCTTTTCCGGTGATTAGTCTAGTTGCTGGTACAAAAATTGTCAATGGCTCCAAGCAGATTGCCGAAACCGGAAGTACGGCCGCGGCCTGTGGAAAACGTTTGCCCGCAGGCCGGATATTGGCAACCACCGCAGCGCATCCTGAAAACCAAAAAGGGCTGTGCCCAAAAGGACACAGCCCGGAAATTCTGATGCCGAATTCGACAGTCTTAGAGTGCGCGCAGCTTGTACTCCAACGCGCGTTGCCGACGTACTTTGCGTCGAACCTGCTTACGACGCCGTTTTTCAGCCTCTTTGTTCTTGCGCTTGCGGCGCTCACTGGGCTTTTCGAAAAACCGGCGAAGCTTGAGTTCCTTCAGGATTCCCTCCTTGTTAACCCGCTTTTTCAGCTCTTTCATCGCGCGATCGACATCGTCACGAACGGTTACCTGCAGGGGATCTGCAAACTCCAGCTTGCGTTCAAGCTGCTTCTTGTCTAACTGTCGCGGCATCCGGTCCATACTGATCAGCCAACCTTCCCGGACAGCGCAAAAGCGATGATCAACGCATAGATAACCAGCGATTCGATCAGCGCCAGGCCCAGGATCATCGGACCCATGACCTTGGCTTCCGGATTACGGGCAATACCTTCCAGCGCTGCAGCTGCCGCCCGGCCCTGGGCCAGTGCGCCACCAAATGCAGCGACGCCGATGGCCAGGCCAGCTGCCAGGGCAATCATTCCCTGGTCACCGCCGCCGCCACCGCCGTTGGCTGCCAGTACCGGACTGGCGATCATAACTACCGCAATGGCAAGCAGGCCATTTGCAAATTTCTTCATCTGGGAACTCCCTTCCTTAAAGTTGAAAAATGATGAAACGGTTTAGAAAACAAATTCGTCAGTGTTCGTCGTGGGCGATCGCGCCGCCAATGTAAACCATCGACAGCATAGTGAAAACCATCGCCTGGACAAACGAAATAAAAATCCCGACACACAGGAAAATCACCGGAATACCGATCTTGGTCAGGTCGGTAAAGATCGACAGAACCGCGTGGTCACCGGTCATATTTCCATACAAGCGCAGGCTCAGGCTGACCGGGCGCACCAGGTGGCTGACCAGCTCGATCGGAATCATCAGGAACGCCAGTGCGGCAACCGGTCCCATAAAATGCTTCAGGTACGACATACCGTGCGCCTTCAGCCCCAGGTAGTGGGTCAGCAGGAATACGATGATCGCGATACCGGCGTTGGGATTGATGTTGGATGTCGGCGGGTTGAAACCGGGAATAACGCCCAGCAGGTTGTTCGCAAAAATAAATACGAACATGGTCCCGAAAAACGGAATAAACTTTTTGCCGTCGTGGCCCATCGTGTCCATGACAAAGTCACGCAGCGTCCCGACGATCAGTTCAGCAGTGTTACGAATCGTCAGACTCTGGTCCGGGATCCGCGGATCATCGACCTTTGCCAGTGCACTTTTTGCCTTGACAGCAAACAGAAACAGCAGCAACGATACCAGAACCGCGCCGGCGACGGGCTCAAAGGCACCAAACCAGTGTTCAAAAAATGAAAATATATGCGGCAATTCAGATCCCCTGCGCTCTGCGCTGTTGTCGAATCAAAACTCCGGCAGCCAGGACAACGGTCCCGGCCACATATCCCGCCAGAATGCCGGCGATCGTCGCCAGTTCCAGCCTCAGTCCATCCAGCAACCAGGCGGCCATCCCAAAGGTCGCCGCGTAGTGGACGAGTCCGAGCACAACCGCAACTGCAATCCGACCCGCAAAAGCTGATCGAACAAAGCCGGCCAATGTGACCCACTGCAGTGAAACCAGCAATGCACCAGCGATGGCCGACTGCGTCATCACGTCTTCGTCGCCTCGTCCTTTGTCGGTGCCTGCTGCTGTGCAGCGTCAACTTGCTCCGACCGTCGAACCAGGATCAACAAGCTCCAGGTGCCCATAAACGTACCCAGGATGACGCCACTTGCAATACCGACAGGTTCTGATTGAACCGCGGTGTCGATCAGCCATCCAATGACTGCACCAGCGATAATCGTGCCGGAAAGTGTTGCTGCGCCGCCGACGATCAGCCATCGGGCATCAATAGCGGCAATATCCTGTTGTCTGGAACATCCAAATTGGTCCTAAACGCACCAATTGATTGGGCTTGCACCCTGATCCGTTAAGGAAGTCATCGTATCAGAACATGCAGGCCAACGCCAAGCCCGACCCTGTTCTTCGGCCACTTGCCTGACCGCCTCGGCAAGGCCCGTCAAAACGGGGAAAAACTGTGGAAAACCAGTGGTTTTTAGCCAGTGGCCTGGCAAAAAAGGCTGTTGAGCACCGGTCAACCCGATGCTATACTGACCAATCCAGAATTTGCCGATGTGGTGGAACTGGTAGACACGCTGTCTTGAGGGGGCAGTGGGCTAACGCTCGTGCCGGTTCGAGTCCGGCCATCGGCAATCCTGTTTTTTTTCTGTAAGATTCCAGAGCCTCCCGCTGGTCCGGATTCACGGGCCATGTGGGCCAACGGCCCCGGACGACCCGACGCAACACACCGGACAGGCAATTCATGAAGGACTTCAGCTCACAGATTCTGGCCGGTGCCTGGGCACCGGTCGATGGTGCGATCATGCTGGTCCAGTCGCGTCGGCTGTGGCCGTACGCGGCGTTTCCGGTGGTCCTTGGTGTCTTCTGGAGCGGCTTGACGCTGGTTGAACTGTTTGCCGTACCCGATGCCGAAGGATGGTTCTGGACCGCGTTGCACTGGCTGATGAAGGCATCGGTCGCTGCCGCCATCGTTGGTGTCCAGATCCTCATCGCCCTGTGCGCACCGCTGCTGGATTGGCTGAGCGAACAGACCGAGGAAGAACTGGGCACCCTGCCCCAAGGGCCACCATTCTGGCGCGAACTGCTGAGTGCCCGGTTCTGGCTGAACGCGGTCCGGGCCCTGTTGGAGGCGATTCGCTTACTGGGCCTCAAGTTGGTACTCGGGGTCGTTGCCGGGATTTTCGGCTTTATCCCGCAGGCAGGCGAGATCATTGCCTACGTCGTGTCCGGAATCGCAACCGGCATTGACTTTGTCGATTATCCACTGGCACGGCGCAATCGCCGACTGCGCGAGAAGCTGGCCTGGGCCCGGGCGAATGCACCTGCGATTGTGTCGTACGGCGCGGTGGTCCTGGCGTTCCTGTCTGTACCGGGGCTGGGCGGACTGATGCTGGCACCGGCTGTTATTGGCGGTACGCGGTTGACAATGAACCTGGGCGGCGAGATTCTCGAAAACAGGTAAAGGCTCGATTGGACCGGATCGTGCCCGTGGGGCGATCCAGGATCCCGGTCAGTTCCCCCAGATCTCCCGTATGGCCGCCGTCATGACGGCGTGGGTGTCGGCACGGATAAAAACGGGCGGCGTCCCCAGCGGCGCATCGACGGTCACCTGTTGCCGACCTGTAAAGCTGTCACCGGTCAACAGATGCTGCCACGTCCCTTTGGGAAGCCAGGCGGTCCCCCTGGATTCACCGGGTGCGACGATCGGCGCAACGACAACATCGGGGCCCAGCATCCACTGGCGATGGGCCTCATAGGCAGGTTCCCATTCCGAATCGACGAGGACCGTGTGCCGGATCATGGGCATTCCGGTTGATTGCGCCTCTCGGGCCAGTTCGCGCAGGTACGGCAGCATCGCCGCGTGGATCCGCGAAAAAACCGAAAAATGCGCCAGGGTCTCGGCATCAGAATCAAAATGATGGTTCTCAAACTTCTGCAGGCCGTCGTGGGTCCGCATCACCGGTGTAAAGGCACCCAGCTCGGTCCAGCGCTGGAACAATTCCTGGTCGCGCGGCCCACCAGAGAACCCGCCAATATCGTGGGTAAATACGGGAATCCCGCTCATGCCCAGTGTCAGCCCGGCCGCCAGAACCGTCGGCAGACCGTCGGATTCGGACCAGTCTGCTTCCTGATCGCCGGCCCAGACAACCTGCGCGACCTCGTGTTCGCCAGTGAAACCCGACCGCGAAAACATCACGAAATCATTGCCCAGACGGTCCTCGAGTACCTCGCGATTAATCTGGTGCCATCGGGTCGTAAAGCGATTATGCCACTGGTCACCGGTTCCCGACGCTGTATGGCCGTCATAGGGCAGCCACTCTCCGAAATCCGCCATCCAGCCCGCCATCC
>JBFJWU010000010.1:0-20438 GCA_041623475.1 bacterium
GGTGACGAACCGGTTTCGACAATTACCAGTCGTTCGCGATTACTGGGAGCAGGCCACTCCTGGTTGAAACGACGATACTCCTCGGCATCGGCTGACAGCAGTTCGGGGTCATCCATATGCCCGGTCGCCCAGGCCTTCAGATAGAGCAACAGCGCGAAATCGGCAATGGTCTCGCTGTCCATCGCGACGGTGTCCTGCTGGAAACCAGCCTCGAACGATGCCCGCGCATTGTCAAACTCGCCGTCCAACGCATACAGCAGGCCCCGATAGAAGAAGGCCATGGAACGCTCGTAGGGCTCACCTTTGAAGTCTTTCATTCCTTCTTCGTGCCAGAGACGAAGCGCTTTCTGTGCGTTCTCACGGTTGCTGAACACGCTCAGAATGTCATCCAGGGCCAGATCCAGCTGGCGTTTTGCGGGTGCAAACGCGCCGGAATGAATCGCCTGGCCGGCGAAGTTCAGCCGGTTCAGGACCAGGTCGCGATCGTCACCCGACACAATCGGCCAGTACGCCCGGTGCAGCGCAACGGGCACATCGGATGGAATCCGTGCCGGGTCTACCAGCGACTGGCTTTCCGTCAGTTGGGCGCTGGAGCAGGCCGTCAGCAGAAGCAACGCTGTAGCAACGGCTTTCACCGATAGATCACGTCCGATGTCGATGTTTTGCGAAACTCGTACATGCCGGTCCAGACCGCCAGGCTGGTTTCCAGATCCACCAGTTTGAACACGATCTGGTTGTACCTGGTTTTCGATCCAGCTTTGGCATCGATTGCATCCTGGGTCAGGATACGACCGGTCAGACGGTAGTCGGCGCCGGCGACTTTCGCGCTGCGGGCGACCGTTCCATCGGCAACTTCGCCTGAACGCTTGCGATCACGTTCCGCCTGGACCATGTCCTCGGCCTGTCGTTCCACAAACAGCATCCGGCCGGCCGCGGCGCGATTTAGCTCGACCATCAGCCGTTCCGTAATCATCCGCTTGTTAACCGGTTCCGACCCCTCGTTGACAAAGTATTTGTCATCGACGATGACGTACGGTGCCTCTTTTTTCGCCGCGAACACCGGCGCTGCCAGGATATCGCGAGCCATCCGGTCAGTCATCGCCCGGATGTCCTGGCTTTCCACCCCGACGCCTGCCGTTGAACTCATCTCATCAGGGTTTTCATAGGATGTGGTTGCACCGCTGCTGGCGCACCCGGTTGCCATTGCGGCCAGCACGGCCGCTGCAAGGTATTTCATTTGTATCCCGGTCCTTTCAGGGAATGTTTGTATTGTCTGCGAAACTTAGGATAGATCTCGCCGGTCAACTCGATGGCCAGCGCGTAATGAGGATGGTCTGGATAGTGCCGCTTCAGGAATCTCGCCATCTGTGCCAATGAGTTGAACGACACGTCCGATGAGTCGCGAATATAGTCCCAGCCCCCTGCAGAATTAACGGCAATCGATCGTGCCGTCGCTTCGCCAAGCTTCTGGCCAATGGTTCTGCCCAGCACTCCGGCCAACACGCCGTACTGCTGGCCAACCTGGCCACCCGTGACACCCAGCGCTGTTTTTCCCAGCTGTCCAGCCGCTTTGGCACTGACGCCCTTGTCTACCCAATCCGCCAAAACCCCATCGTGGGTATAGGGACTCATGTATTCCCCTGAATTGTCAGGAACAAAAGGCGCGTAACCGGGAAGGTTCTTTACGGGCGTGCCACCTTTTCCGCCGTGGGCGCAGGCCTGGGACAGGACTGCAATCAGCACGACAATGATGCGGTACGCAAACATATCGGCATGGTACATGGAACAATCTGTTCGCTGCCGGATCGCTTCAGCGGTTCGCGGATTCGTCCTGAAGCTGACGGTACATGTCAGCATACTGGCGGACCAGAATCGCCCAGTCGTAGTCCGGGACGGTTTCGAAACCCCTGGCAACACAGCGGTCCCGAAGCTGCCGGTCATCCAGGACCTGGACAGCGGCCTTGACCGTTGCAGCTGTATCGCCGACATCTACGAGGAAGCCGTTCTGACCATCGACAATTAAGTCCGGGGCCATTCCAACCCGTGTACTGACGATCGGCACGCCCGTTGCCATACATTCCATGATCGCTTTTGGCCCGCCCTCCAGCCGACTGGTCACCAGGTACAGATCCAGGCACTGGTAGTAGTCAACGATATCGTCAAAATTTTCCAGGAACCGGTGCGTGTATGGGATCCCGGCATCATCGAGCCGTTTCTTTACGTACCCGCGGGCAGGCCCGGTCAGCAGGCAATGAACCGGTCGTTCCCTGGCCAGCTCAATGACAGCGTCCGCGAACAGGTCCGGCCCCTTGATCAACTTCGGAGACATCCCTTCGCCCCAGCCGTCGCCGTCTTTCTGGAATGATCCGATACAGATATGGTCGTGTGGAATCCCTAGTTCCGACCGCATTGCCTGCCGTCGCTCGCCTGCCTCCGGCTTCGACCAGGGCCGGAATGTATCAAGATCAACACCAATCGGGATCTTGACGACTTTTCGGTCCGGTATTCCCCATGCCCGCATGTTGTCGATCATCATGCTGTTGGCCACGACGATGCGGCTGACACATCCCTGCATCTCCTGAAGTCGATGGATCATATTGTCAAAGTAGTCGTCAACGCCAAGCTCAGCGTGAAAAATCGTTGCAACAACCAGATTAGACGGGTGCACCCGCCGATAACCACCGTTCGTATAGGTGTGTGCAGAGCCAAAATGAACAATCGAATTAACGTGAAACCGGGGCGACGTGTCGACAACAAACCGCCAGGGATCGTCGCGGGTTCCGTCCGCGATATAGCCGGCAATTCTGCGAATCACCCAGTCACTTGTGTCGGTTACCTGGACAACACGTTCGATTCGACCGGTACGCGCCCCGGTCAGATGCCAGCCGATAAACCCCGGCAACTTCCTTAGGTTGTTCAGCCTGGCTTCCAGGTTGGACATTGACAACACCTGGCTCCTATTTTTGCAACAGGTCCAGGTCGTTCTGCACCATTTCCTCGATCAGCTCCTCGAACGTCACCTGCGCCTGCCACCCCAGGACATCGCGGGCCTTTTGAGGGTTACCAACCAGTGGAACCGGCTCGGTTGGCCGGACAAATCGCTCGTCAATTCGCAGGTACTTATTAAAATCCAGTCCCAACGACCCGAACGCAACATCCAGCAAATCCCGGACGCTGTGCGATACCCCGGTCGCAATGACGTAATCGTCTGGCTGGTCCTGCTGCAGCATCCGCCACATTGCGTCGACATACTCCCGCGAATGGCCCCAGTCCCTGGTCGCATCGATATTCCCCAGCGTGATCGTGTCCTGCAATCCCAACTTGATTCGCGCCGCGTGATGGGTAATCTTGCGGGTCACAAACTGGAACCCACGCCGAGGACTTTCGTGGTTGAACAGGATACCGCCGCACGTGAACATGTCGTAATGCTCACGATAGGCCCGGTTCATATCAAAGCTGGCGACTTTGGATATTCCATAGACCGATCGGGGCCGGAACGGTGTCTTTTCATTTTGTGGCGATGATTCCGCCTTTCCGAACATCTCGCTGGATCCGGCAAAATAGATCCGCGAATCGGGAACCAGCTCGCGGCAGCAGGACAAAACATAATGGGTTCCGTTGACATTCGTA
Source organism: bacterium (assembly GCA_041623475.1). Lineage (GTDB taxonomy): Bacteria > J088 > J088 > J088 > J088 > JBFJWU01. Next base: position 3,631 of record JBFJWU010000010.1, read on the forward strand.
TTCAACGTTGACAGCTCGTCATCAAAGTTGAAACTGACATAGCTGTAGGCCGCAAGGTGATACACCTCATCGGGAACGACCTGGCGAATCGCTGAAAAAATACTGGGATAGTTGTCAATCGATCCGGGGACTAATGTTATCTGGTCCCGCAGGTGGTCAATTCGTCTCAGCCGGTGGGTTGCATCCTCCAGCGATTCGCGCCGGATCAGGCCGTAGACCTCGTACCCTTTATCCAACAGGAGTTCGGCCAGATAGCTGCCATCCTGGCCCGAAATCCCTGTTATGAATGCTTTTTTTGCCGAGGCGGCCATGCGTGAAAATATAACTGTTTCCAACAACTTATGCCAATTCGGCATCCCTGCTGAGATCTATTCAGGTGGCAGCCTGCATCCACTCGGCAACGACCCCTGACACCGCACCTGAAGTCCGGGCCCATCGAAAATGGTCCGCCGGACAGCCAAGCTCTTCGCTGTCCATCGTTAGCGTCCGGATCCGGGCTGACGGCAACTTCGACAGGACTGACTCAATACCACCGCCGGGTGCCAGGCGGTCATCAGAAAATCCGATTGAAAGTACGTGACCTGTCCAGGATCCGACCCTGTCGTCAAGATCCTCGGCAATCCCGGCCGCCCGATAATGATTGCCGACCGCCATCTGGCGCCAGTCGGCCATCAGTCGGCGCGCCTCTCGTCCGCCGAACCCGATTCGATGTCCTGGAAAATAGCCGAGGACGATGCCGGTCAACGGAATCAGCCCGATCAGGACAGCGACTTGAAGTTTCATATTCATGGGAAATCCCCCGATCCAGGGACTGGCCGTCGCAATCGTACAAACCCTGCCAAACCGCCCGGGGTTCATCCCGGCGTACATGAGCGACAGATGGCCACCCAGGCTGTGTCCGCAAAGTACTGGAACGGCGCCCCCGGTGCGGCGAGACGCTTCGGAAACCCAGGCGGGCAGATCGCGTTGCAGCGTCTCTGAAAATCCGAAATCGATCTGCCTGGAAGCCCTCAGTGAACTGTTGCCGTAGCCCCGCAGTTCAGCGAGCAGGACACTGATGCCCCGATCCGCCAGGTCTTGGCAAAAGGGTGTATACCAGCTGGCTTTCATTCCCAACGCGGGCAGAAATACCAGGCCGCCGCCGTCCCGGGCTCCCTGGAACCATTGGAATGGAGCCTGGTAATCGCCAACGCCAATGTTCTCAACCTGGGGCGGACGACCGGATTTGCCGCCGTGCCCAGTCAATTCGCGGGCATGCCCAATTCAACCTCACTGAACCGTTCGAGGATCTTGTCGGAACAGAGCGGAATAATCCGCCACAGCAGAACCAATGGCCAATAGGTGATGATCCCGGTATCCCGGTCGAAACCGCTGCCACCGTGGCACTGGACACCAATATCGCAGGCAGCGACGGCTGCTTCAGTCGCCTGATACTTCGCAACACTGGCATAGCTGAGCAATTCGCCTGCGTCACTGGTCTCATCAAACGCCACCGCCGCTCGCCCGGTAACCAGTTTGGCCATTTCCACATCGGTTGCGGCCAGGACCATCGGATGCTGGACGGCCTGATAGGAGCCAATCGGCTCTTCGTAGATAATTCTGCTGTTGCCGTAATCAACGGCCATCGCCAGGATTCGGTCGCCCCAGCCGATCGCTGCCGATGCCATCATCAGCATTTGCCTGGCCGCAAGCCGGGTGACCAGTTCACCTCCCTGGTCTATTCCCCCGATTACTGCGTCCCGCGCGACTTTGACATCCGACAACACAACGTCAAAAAAGGAGTCACCGGTTACCCGGACCCGTTCTTCTTCGTCCTGGACACGGACATTAACCTGCCGGGGTTCGATGGTGACACCAGCCGCTTCGGCTGGAACCACCACCAGGCTGATTCCATCCGAACCGGTTGTACCGGCTCCGGACCGGACGGGAATCAGGATATTGGCGGCGCTGTCCGCGCAGACGGCATAGCGTTTGGTTCCGCTGATGACCAGCGAATCGCCATCCGCAACGGCAGAAACCGTTATGTCGTGCAGGTTGCGACCGTCTGCCCGCTCGAGGCTTGCGTACGTCCACCGTGCTCCCGCAACAATGTCCGGTATCCATTGCTGTTGCTGCTCAGGCGTTCCAAAACTGGCGACCGCGTCACAACAGACCAACGTGTCAATCAGGACATTGGATGCCAAACCGGCCTTGCCCATACTGCCCATAAACGCTGCCAGGTCACCACTGCTGAAACCGCTGCCACCATGTGGTTCGGGGGCCAGCGCACCAAGAAATCCGTTCTCTGTCAGAACGTTCCAAAACCTGTCCGGAAAAACTTCCTTCCGTGCCTGTTCCAGAAAATAAGCGTGGTCGAATTCCTTGCCGATTTGCGCAACAGCCGCCGCAATCATCTGCTGGTCTTCGGTTTGTGTCGTTTCATCGAACATCCCGCGACTCCTATCGGTAACTTTTGGGGAGGCCGAGCATGTGCTCGCCCAGGAAGTTCAGCACCATCTCGTTATTAATGGGCGCGACCCGTAACAGCCTTGCCATCAAGTAGTCGCCGCCGACATCGTCCTTGTCCTTGTCGAGACCCTCGACACCGTACAGTTCCAACGCCAACTGACAGGCTTCGTTCGCAGCCATTGTCGACAAATACTTGGCCATGTTTGCAAATGTACCCATCACGACCGGGTTTTCACTGTTGTCGTAGGCCACACAAGCCCTCTTGGTCGCCAGGCTGGCCTGTTCCAGCTTCAGCTTGACTTTGGCGATCCGCCGTTTGATATCCGGATCAGACCCTGGCACGCGTCCGTCGCTGGCCGGAATAGCCGCCCGCTCCATCGCCCGGCTCAATGCTTCCTGGCACAGGCGCAGCGTTGTAAAGCCGACAATGATGCGTTCCAGGTTCAGCGTGTAAAAAACACTTGCCGAAATCTTGCCCCCTGACTTGGTCCCGCTTTTGGAACCGACCAACGCATCCTTGGGGATTTTCACATCGTCGTAATAGATCGTAAACTGCTTGTCGCCGAGAACCGCAATATCCAGTTCCGTCATTGATATTCCCGCGGTCGCCGTTTCCATTATGAACGTGCCAACGCCCTGCTCTTCACCATCTTTCACAATCCGCGCGACAACGACCATGTAATGAGACGTATCTGCGGCCGAAATGTAGGTTTTCTGGCCATTCATGACAAAATGGTCGCCGTTGTCTACGGCGATAGTCGACACTTTGTTTGTATTGGTCCCGGCACCTGGCTCAGTGATGCAGTAGCAGAACAGCCTCCCCTTCATGATCTCGGGAAGGTACCTGGACATCGCTGCGTCGCGGCCCCCCTCGCCCGATGAAATCGCCGCCATTCCCATTGCAGTCAGCGCATACTTCACGGGTTGGGCCTTGGCGGTAGTTTTCGCCATACTGCGACCGGGAACGGGCTCGTTGCCGCCGTACATGATCAGTTGGCGAAGCGCCTCTGTCTTGAATGGCAGCAGTCCGCCGGGAGACATGATCATGTCCATATACTGGGCAGCACCGCTTTTCATAGCCGATTGCATCAACGAAGATTGCAGATCTCCGTCCATCTTTCGCAGGTCAATCCCCGCAATCAGGCCGGCAACGGCCTCAACCATCTCTTTTTCCCGTTGGGTTCGGGTCTCAAATTCGATCATCTTTGCTCCAGCCATGGCACTAGTGAAAAGTAGCACTTTATACTTTACACCAAGCGGTCAATACTGGCGAACCACTGGCAATACAATACTTGCGCAGGAACCTGCCGCTTTGCAAACAAGATCATCCTGAAATTCTGTTAATCTGATAGCTGTTCAATTGGGGTGGTTATCCCGGCACTTTTAGTGCTGGATGTTCCCCAAGGCCAAATACAAAAGTTGACGTTGGAGCACTCGCAGCAAAGCGGGCTTCAATGACTTTGTCGGCAGATGCGGGTGTGCCACGAGGCCGGGCACCTGCTGTTTCGCTTAAGTTGACAACAGGATGAATGCAATGGAAAACCTGACCTTGGTCGAAATCGCAGCACAGACCACCATTGTCGGCATGAGCGTGGTTTTTGTGGCTCTGTTTTTCCTGTACGTCTATATCGAAACGTTTCGCCGAATTTTCAGTGACGAGCCCCGTTCGGCAAAGAAAAGCGCGCCCAAAACTGTGACATCGGTTACAAAACCAACATCGCCGGAACACGACGCCGCCGTCCCAGCCGAACCTGAAACAGAATCCAGTGATGACGAAATGATCGCCGTTGCTGCGGCCGTGGCCGTGGCCCTTGTAAAATCACAACACGCGGCGGCTGCGGCGGCGGCAGCCGCAAATTCCGGCCCCAGCGCGTGGCGGAGTGCGGGTCGGCTGGCGGCGCTGGCCCGGCGCAGCAGCCGGCCACTGCGGACAAATTAGCATCCAGGAGCATTAAGTTATGCGGACCTATGAAATCGTCGTAAACGGACGGACCTTTGCAGTTGAGGTCCAGGACATTACAGCATCCAGGGCCAAAGTCAAGGTCGATGGTACGTCTTACGAAGTTGACATTCCTGCCAGCGCTGGCCCGGCAATTCCGGCCGCCCCGGCAGCTTCGATTGCGCCTGCGGCGACACCAGCGCCGACACCGGCACCCAGTGCGCCGTCTGGTGGCAGCGGCGACGGCAATATTACAGCACCGATGCCGGGCGTTGTCTGGGAAGTTCCGGTCAAGGTCGGCGATTCCGTCGAGGCTGGCAGCACGGTCATCGTTATCGAAGCGATGAAGATGGAAAACGATGTCAAGACACCGATTTCCGGAACGGTTAAGGAACTGCCCGTTGGCAAGGGCGACGAAGTCGCTGTTGGCCAGACGCTGGTCATAGTCGAGTAGCCTGGCGGAGGGCACCGGAATGGAATCCTTGCTGCATCTGCTGGCCCAGGTATGGGCCAAAACCGGGTTTTCAAACCTGGCCTGGGGTCATCTTTTGATGATCGGCGTTGGGGTCACATTTATTACCCTGGCGATTCGCAAACATTACGAACCACTCCTGCTGGTCCCCATCGGATTTGGAATCCTGATGGCCAATATTCCCTTGCCAGAAGGATTTCAACTGATCAGCCCGGAGTTCATGACCGGCGGCGAACCCACCGCCGTCATGGATTTTCTGTATTCCGGGGTCATCCAGGGCTTTTACCCGCCCCTGATCTTCCTGGGTATCGGGGCGCTCACTGATTTTTCGACCCTGATCGCAAATCCAAAACTGGTATTGCTGGGCGCGGCGGCCCAGATGGGTATTTTTGCTGCACTCGCCGGCGCGTTGATGTTGGGTTTTGACCCACTTGAAGCCAGTGCGATTGGAATTATTGGTGGTGCCGACGGCCCCACTTCAATCTTTCTCTCATCGCAGCTGGCACCGCACTTGATCGCCCCTGTTGCCATCGCGGCCTATAGCTACATGGCGCTGGTGCCGGTTATCCAGCCACCGGTCATGTATCTATTGACCACCAAAGAGCAGCGAAAAATCAAGATGCCGCCGGCACGCAGCGCAACCAAGCGCGAACGAATCCTGTTCCCGATCGTCTCGTTTTTGATTTGCACTTTGATTGCACCTGGTGCTGTTGTCCTGCTGGGAATGCTGTTTTTTGGCAACCTGATGCGCGAATGCGGTGTCACGGACCGTCTGTCCAATACCGCCCGCAACCAGTTCATTGACATCGTGACAATCCTGCTGGGCGTCAGTGTCGGGGCCAGTGCCTCTGCCGAGGTGTTCCTGCAGCCGACATCTGTAAAAATCTTTGCCCTTGGCGCATTCAGTTTCGTAATGGCAACGGCGTTTGGGGTTTTGTTTGCCCAGCTGATGAACCTGGTTGCCAAAGAGAAAATAAACCCTTTGATAGGGGCCGCAGGTGTTTCTGCAGTTCCCGATTCGGCCCGCGTGGTCCAGCAGATCGGTGCCAAGGAAGACCCTTCGAACTTCCTGCTGATGCACGCAATGGCACCAAACCTGGCTGGCGTTATCGGTTCGGCGATCGCTGCCGGGGTTCTCTGGAGCCTGTTCGGTACCTGATTCGGACCGTCGCGGTGCCTGATATGATCAGGTTGTTGCTTCGTTATCACGGGTCAATATGTTGAATAATCTTTTTGACGTGTTTCGCGCAGCGCTGGCTCTGGCCATTGCGTTTGCCGTAGGGTTCGTCGCCCGCGACGGTGAGTTCCTGAAACTGCAAGTACTGAGGGATGCCGTCACCGGGCTTCAAGCTGTCCGTTTCCAGGTCTCCCTCCCGGACAATCCGTACGAGACGTGGCTGTGGCAGGAAGGCCCCGCGACAAATGCAGGTGTAACCCGGATCGACCCGAAGCGAGCTGCCCCCGGATACACGTTGTATACCTCAACTGCAGAGCACGCCGCATTCCTTGTCGACCAGCAGGGAAACCTGACACACAAATGGGCACGAAGGCTTGATGCCATTCCGGGCCTGCTCGATGGCAGGCCCGAGGCTGAACGTTGGCTGGCCCGCCAGGACTTCATTTACTATCGCGCATCACGAGCCTTTGCCAACGGCGACCTGCTGGCACTGGTCGTCGTCTTTGGTGAAACGCCATGGGCCATTGGCGCAGTCATGCTGGACAAAAACAGCGATGTCCGGTGGGTCACTCAATACCGAACCCATCACGACATTGATGTCGGGCCGGATGGGAACATTTATCTTTTGTCCCAGGAAATCCTGGCATCCCCTCCCCGGGGCCAGGAATACCTGCAACGGCCATTGTTTGATGACGGCGTACTCGTCCTCGACCGATCCGGCAATGAGTTGCGTCATGTCTCGCTACTAAAAGCCATTCGAAATTCTGAGTACGCCCACATTCTCTTCGACGCCCACGACCCACGGGGCGACCTGCTGCACACCAACACTATTGATGTCGTCACCCCGGGGCAGGCAGAATTGTTCCCATTCCTGGCCACCGGACAAGTCGTTGTAAATTTCCGCAACCTCGATTTCATGGCTGCGGTTGACCTCGACTCAGAAGAAATTACCTGGGCGCTGGCCGGACCCTGGCGCCAATCCCACGACCCCGATCTGCTGGACAATGGACGGATCCTGATGTTTGACAACTTGTCAATTCCAGGGTGGTCGCGGGTCATTGAACTTGACCCGCAAACGCAAGTGATCAACTGGCAGTACCGCGGGACTCCGGAAGATCCGTTGCGCAGCGACACCCTGGCCCGCCAGCAGCGACTTGCCAATGGAAATACGCTGATTACCTCATCTCTGCAAGCACGCCTGGTCGAAGTAACCCCGGATCACCAGGTGGTTTGGGAATATTTCCATCCGAACCACACCCGACACAATGGCCGGAACTGGATTCCGGTCCTGACAGGTGGTAACCGGTATACTCTAGAAGAACTGCCCTTCCTGAACGACCAACCCGCCGGGAGCGACGCATTTTGAACCATCAGTCATTCCAGTTCGTCTTGATTGCGGTTTCGATTTTTGCGTGGCCGGGATTTTTAATGGCTTATGTTGGTCCCGGCGCTGGTATCAGTCTAATTGGCTCGCTTGTTGGTGTTATTTCGGCAATTGTCCTGTCCCTCGTCGTAATTCTCTTTAAACCGATCCGGCGCATCCTGCGTGCGCGCAAAAACAGCGAACCGCCTGCCAACGGCGACGCCGCTGCCGGCGAGGACAACTGAAAACCTGAATCGTGGGTTTTTTTGACCTTGCGGTGCCGCTGCTGGATGCGGCCTATGATGTCTTGCCGACCCTGCCGTCGCCCCTGCTTGTCACGATCATCCTGGGATTCACATGTGGTGCCGGGTCAATGTGGCTGTACGCAGCAATATCGCCCCAGGCGGAATTGACGGTGCTCAAGAACCGAGTTCGCGAACTTCGCCAGGCGATCTCCGACACAGATGACGAAGACGAACTGCTGAACCTGACCCGGCAATTGTTGGCCGCCTCGTTTGCACATCTCCGCAAGGTCATCCTGCCTGTCGTTTTGTCGTCAATTCCGGTTCTGTTTGTCGCTGTCTGGATTGACCGACAGTTCTCGCTGGTAGAGCCCCAACCCGGGCGCATCGTTGCCATCAACTGGGAACCGCCATCAATCGCCGTACACCCCGAATCAGCGGATCTGGTCGAGGCACCGGGTGGACTTGAGCTGACCTGGCCCGGCAGTGGACACGTCACAGTCCCAACGGTGGCGGCGGATACGATCCAGCTGACGATGGAGCGGCCACCGGCACTGCTGCACAAACGCCAGTGGTGGAACATCCTGTTTGGCAACCCGGCAGGATACCTGCCGGATCAGGCAGGTATCGATCAAATTTCTGTTGAATGGCCACAACGCCACTGGTTGCCTTGGGGTCCCCCGTGGGCGAGCGGTCCGCTTGCGGTCTTCTTCGTCATTATTTTTGCAATTTCAATGATCATCAAGACGGCTGTGAAGCTACAATGACCGCTCCGCCTGATCCCATCGCTGCACCACCGAAAACACCGGGATGGGTTCGCTGGTTCGGCCGGCATATCGAGCGACATCCGCGGTTTTGGCGGCGACTGGCCGCAATCGAAAGCTGGTTCCTTGAGGAACGGCTCGCTGACATCCGGATCGACCGTCCGGTCTATGTCTGCGGCTTGGCCAGATCCGGCACCACGGCAATCCTTGAACGCCTGTCCACCCACCCGGACATGACAGGCCATCAATATCGGGATTTCCCGTTCGTCTATACACCCTACTGGTGGAACTGGTTCCTGCGGTTCTCCCAAACGGCGCCATCGGAACGCAGCGAACGACTTCACGGCGACCGAATCCACGTGACGCCCGATAGTCCCGAGGCCATGGAAGAGTCGTTCTGGATGGGACACTTCCCGAACCTTCACGACCTCAGTTCAGCCCACATCCTGGGCATGGAAACAAATAACCAGGACTTTGAACGGTTTTACGCAGACCACATTCGCAAACTGATACTGGTTCGCCGAGCCAGTCGTTACCTGGCCAAGAATAATTACAATGTCACGCGAATTGGCTATCTCCTGCGCCTGTTTCCTGATGCGCGGATCGTTGTTCCGTTTCGTAGTCCCGTCGCCCACGTCGCCTCGCTGGTCAAGCAACATCGTCGATTCCTGGAGATCCACAGCCGGTTTCCGTATGCCAGGGATCACATGCGCCGCGTCGGGCATTTCGAATTCGGTGCTGATCGTCGGCCCGTTCACACCGGGGATACGAACGCCCTGCAAATGACTGTGGCCGCCTGGGATCAGAAGCTGGAGTCGACTGGCTATGCGCACCAATGGGCGGCAATCTACGATCACGTTGTCAGGTTGTTTCATCAGCGCGACCTGGCAAACAACGTCATGGTTGTCAGCTACGATCGCCTTTGTCACGAACCCGAAATCCAGTTCCGCCGAATTGCAGAATTTTGTGAACTCAGTTTCGATGACAGCCAGATTCATAGCCTGTCGCACGACCTTGCGGCGCCGGAATACTACAAGCCAGATTTAGAGGACGACGAAATTGAAACAATACACGCCTCAACACACGAAACGCATTCGCAGATCACTGCATTGGCTGAATAATCGGCCGGCCCAGATTGACATCGGTACCGCCACAGGGCGGGTTGGCGGTCTTGCCCGGTACGTCATAGCCGTCGCGGTCGTGATCGTGGCCCAACCGGCATTCGCCGATTCAGACGCGCTGACCCGGTACGTGGTCGAGCAAACGGCGCATCTGGACGACCGCGCCATGAAGGACGCTCCCCGGCTATCCCGGGACGAGATTCGCCAGGCACTTGACGGCGACTTGATTATTAAAAAGGCCAACCTGCCAGGGTCTGCGGACTTACGCTACGTCTTTGTTGCCCGCGCGCTCAACGCCGACGCGGCTGACCTGTGGCGAACGGTGCTTGACCGTGAGCACTATCCCCTTTTTAACGAGAACATCACCGAGGCCTTCATCGTCCAGATGGGCGAAGATCGATTCCAGTTATACAACGTCCTTGAAGCACCACTGGTCAGCACCCGCCACCAGGTTCTGGATTGCATGGTCAATACGAAGATCTTCCAGACCTCAAACGGTGTCATCTGGGAACATTACTGGTCGCTGGTCCCGGACGTGACCACGCAGATCCCCCAGGTATTGGCCGGCGGCAAATTCACACGGATCACCCCGGATGATGTCGACGGTGCAGTTATTGTTCAGCGCAACGACGGTTCATGGCTGCAGTTCCCGCTGCCGGATGGTCGTACCTGGATCGAGACGTTCCTGGTCAACCACCCCGGGGGGCGGATTCCGGAATGGATTGTCAACAAGGTCGCCGGCCGGGCTGCTGAAAACACTACAGAGTCGTATCAGGATTGGGCCGCGTCAGAAGCTCGCAGGCATGCAGATGCGGCCCACGCACCGATCCTGTCACCAGATGGCCGTTTTGTTCCGCCAGCTACAATCGCGGTGGGGGTGACTCCGAATAGCGCAAAGCCTGGTAGTGCAGAAACGCAAAATACAAACCAATAGCTGCCAGCACGTGCCACACCGCGTGCCCCTGCAATACATGGTTTGACGGGTCGCACAGCACCCGTTTCAAATCCAGCAAGGACGCAGTCTGGGCGATAATTACGAAACCGAGACCGGCGAAATAGAATCGCAAATTACCGCGGTCGTCGGGATGCCGGCGCTGTGCTGTCCATTCCGTCACGACGATGGCAACAACCGCTACTGCAATGATTATCTGGAAACGAAGTTGCGACAGGTACATTGCGTGCAGGATGAGCGTACTGATCACGCTTAATCCCACCAGTGTCGCCACTTGTTTGTCCCGGCCAATGACATTAATGCGTCGCAGATTGATGACCAGCAACCAGTAAACAAAGACATACATTCCGATGAAATCAAAGATCTGGGACACATAGTTATTGCTGGCGTGGTACGCCAGCGAAAAGGCGCCCATCAGAAACATGGCTGGCCCCATCCACCGCAACTCCCAGGGGCTGGTGCCACGGGTCCGGCGACTGATCACAATACCGACGACCAGGTACAGCAGATTGGACCATGTATTGGCGGGTTCACTGATCCATTGGCACAACGTTTCTTCGCACCATTTGATATTCGGCGCACCGACGATTTCGGCAGCCTGGTACCAGGGGCAGCCAGGATCATGGGGGTTGGGGTAAAGTGCTTTCATAATGTTCTCGTGCGCCATCATAGCAGCAACGCCATTGGTTGCGACCACGGGAATCGGCACAGACAATGCCTGAAGTCGGCGGTACGGGTTCATCACGGCGACGGGTCTGGCGACCGGCACCGGCACTGACGTGGCTGCAGGACCTGGGTGCCCATGACCAGGCCAGTATGGTTGCGCGACGCATCCGTTTTGTAAACCTCGGCGGCGGTTTTGGCGGGGTTGCTACCGCGGCGTGGACGATTGCAGCAGCATTGATTCATTTCTGGCCGCTTGTCGCCATCAACACCATTGCGATGCTCGGTTACGGCGTTACAGTTTTCCTGAACTACCGCCGCAAGTGGCGCGCGGCCCGGCACATGTTGTTCTGGTCCGTGATCTATCACATGACCATGGCCAATACAGTGCTGCCCGGATGGCAGATCGATGCACAGAACTGGTTCCTGATGGTCGCAACCGCTGCATTCTTCTTGCCCGACAGAGACGAAATATTCTGGCGCAGGTTTTACGCGATACTCGGAATCATCCTGTACTTCCTGCTGGGTTTCAATGCCTTTGGAATCGAACCCATCTGGCAGATCCCGGCAGGAATGGAAAGAATTGCAACATTCCTGGTGCAGGTGTCCTTTGTCTCAATCTCGGCATACTTGCTGATGATGTTTTACGGGGATTTTGCCGAAGCAGAAACCCGGCTCGAGCTCTCCAGCGCCCGGGCGCGGGGGTTGCTGCGGAACATCCTGCCTGCAAGTATTTCCGACAGACTGGAATCCGGCGAAACAACAATTGCCGAGGCGAACCCGGATGTTACCGTCATGTTTGCGGACATCGTCGGCTTCACACCATTGGCCCAGGAATTACCGCCGGAAGAACTGGTCGAAATGCTCAACGGGGTTTTTACACGATTTGATGATCTGGCGCTGGACCACGGTGTTGAAAAAATCAAGACAATCGGTGACGCCTACATGGTTGCGGCAGGCGTACCTGTGGCCGTCGATGACCACGCGATACGAGCCGCCCGGTTCGCACTGGCCATCCGGGACACTGCCCAGGAATTTGCCCGGGACCATGGGGTCGACATTGATTTGCGCATCGGGATCCATACCGGTCCCGTCGTCGCTGGTGTCATTGGCAAAACAAAGTTCTCCTATGATTTGTGGGGCGACGCGGTCAACACGGCGGCCCGAATGGAAAGCCACAGCGAACCCGGCCAGATCCAGGTCAGCGAGGCCAGCAAATTGTTCCTGGAACGTGAGTATGACCTGGTTGACCGTGGCGAAATAGAGATTAAGGGCAAGGGAAAAATGAGAACCTGGTTTCTCGGGGGACCACTGCAGACGTAGTTCCGGCGCGGCTCGCACCTGATTTGTTGGAATTGCGTTAGCATCAGTTATGAAAATTTGTTCTCGTTTGCTGAACGTTGCCTGTATCGGTGCTGTTTCCCTGGGTTCGGGCTGCCTTGGACCTGATTTTAATGGCCCCGATTACGGCTACCCATTGGACGATGTGCTTCGCGTCAATCACGTGCAGGCCAAGGGAACCCACAACAGCTATCATTTGCGCAACAGCGACCCGGTAGATGACAGCCACAGGTACGACATGCCGGCCCTGGATATCCAATTGGGAACCAACGGTATCCGCCAGCTGGAACTCGACATCCACTATTCCAGTGACGAAGGCTTTACCGTCTTCCATATCCCGTTGCTGGATGAGGAAACCACCTGCCGTACATTTCGGCAATGCCTGGAAACTATAAAGGGCTGGTCTGACCGCAACCCGGGCCATCATATCCTGTTTGTCTGGATTGAGATAAAAGATCTGATCGACCCTGAAAAGGTGGACGACCTGGATGCACTGGATGCCGAAATCCGGTCGATCTGGCCACCGGAGCGCCTGTTGACACCAGACGATGTCCAGGGCAGTTACGGGTCCTTGGGCCAGGCGGTCCGGGAATCCGGTTGGCCGACACTGGGTCAGACCCGCGACCAGATCATGTTTATGCTCAACAATACGGACGACAACCATTACGAGGACTACACTGCTGACGGTACGTCGCTGGCGGGTCGGGTCATGTTTGTGCGCGCCGGCATCGACGGCCCACTCAGCTCAATACTCAAACACGGATCTGCTGCGGACCAACTGGCCGCCCTGGCTGCCAATTTGCTGGTTGGCGACAATGCGGGCGGCGCCGGTTCGGAGGACGCCGAAGCGGAACTCCAGGTTAACCAAGGGTGGTCCAACGGTGTTCATTTTCTGGCCACGGACTTCCCGGCACCCGTTAGCGAACGCGAATTTGTCCTTGAACTGCCCGGCGGAACGCCATCCCGGTGTAATCCGCATACTGCCCCTGCCGGCTGCACCAGTCAGGCCATTGAAAACCTGCCCCGCCCCTGATCGTCAGCGAAAATCACGGCTGCGGGTCGGGATGCCCGGACCCAGGAACTCTGGTGCCCAGATCCGGTCAACGATCAGGTGAACCACACCATCAGCCACCTGCAGTTGACCAGAAGCTCCAACGTAATAGAGCATCTTCAGGATTTTGTTGTATCGCTTGAACACATCTTTCCAGAGAACCAGATTCACAAACCCGGTCTCGTCCTCCAGGGTCATAAACATCACGCCGTTGGCGGTGCCGGGCCGCTGCCTGCAGATGGCCACCCCGACATAGTCGACGCGTCGGCCATCAGGCCACCGGTTCACCGTCTGCGCATCCGGTAACCCGCGGGACACCAGCGTCCCCCGGTGGGGCTCAAGTTGATGCCCATAGGTGCTGTGCCGGCTGCGTTGGTGGTCCCAGCGGATGACTTGCTCGCGACTCAAACCCGGCAGACCAGGAACAGGATTCCGGTCCTCCAGGGGCAGGACCGGTTGCAGGACGGGCTGATATGCCTGCACCCGCCATAGTGCCTGCCTGCGGCTGAGACCGAAACATCGGAACGCACCCGCCTCGGCCAGCTTTATCCACTTATCCCGATGAATCCGAACCCGCTGCATCAGCAGATCCAGGGACCTGCCTGCACCATCATCGCGGGCCCGGATCAAGGCAGCGACATCATCGCGGGCCATCCCCTTGACGAATCGCATCCCCATCCGCAAGGCAAGAGAATATCGATCATCCGCTGATTCGGCAGGCTCCAGGGTACAATCCCAGTCACTTTGCAGAATGTCGACCGGACGCACATCAACCCCGTGACGCCGGGCATCCTGGACAATTGTTGCTACCGAGTAGAATCCCATTGGCTGAGCATTTAACAGGGCACAAGTGAACTCTACGGGATAGTGGCATTTCAGGTAGCAGGTTGCATAGGCAATATGTGCAAAGCTTGCGGCATGACTTTCGGGAAAGCCATATTCGCCAAAGCCCTTGATCTGTTCAAAAACACGTTCTGCGAACTCGCGGGAGATACCTTTGCCCATCATTCGCCCGACCAGTTTCTCCCGGTGCTGTTCGATGGCACCGGACTTGCGCCAGGCGGCCATATCCCGGCGCAACTGGTCGGCTTCACCACCACTGTAATCAGCCGCCACCATCGCCAGGCTGATCACCTGCTCCTGAAACAGTGGAATCCCCAGTGTCTTTCTGAGCACCGGCACCAGGCATTCGTGGGGATATGTGACCGGCTCTTCGCCATTGCGCCGCCGCAGGTATGGATGGACCATGCCTCCGGTAATCGGCCCCGGGCGGATAATGCTGATCTCGATCACCAGGTCGTAATAACAGCGCGGCCGCAAGCGACCCAGCATTGCCATTTGGGCCCGGCTTTCGATCTGGAATGTCCCGACTGTATCGGCTGCGCAGATCATGTCATAGGTTGCCTGGTCATCCCGCGGCACCGTCAACAGCGACATGGACCGCAAACCGGGCCGTGTTTCGCGCAGCAGGTCAAAACAGATCCGCAACAGTGTCAATGCGCCCAGGCCCAGCAGGTCAACCTTGAACAATCCCAATGCCTCGACATCATCCTTGTCCCACTGGATGACCGTCCGGTCCGGCATGGTCGCGTCCTCGATCGGGACCAGGTCTGTAATCGGTTCATGCCCCAGCAGGAACCCGCCCGGATGGATTGACAAATGCCTGGGAAAACCCTGGATCTGGGACACCAGCGCCGTCAGGTGCTGCATCGTCGGATGCGCCGGATCCAGGCCCGCATCCTCTAACAATGATGGATCCCAACAGTCATGGTGGGATTTCAGCTTCGCCAGTCGATCCAGGCTGGTGGCCTCGATTCCCAGTGCCTTGCCGACCTCGCGTATGGCCGACTTGGCACGGTAACTGACCACATTAACGACCATAGCCGCGTAATCGCGACCATATTTGTTGTAGACATGCTGGATGACTTCTTCACGCCGGTTGTGCTCGATGTCCAGGTCAATGTCCGGCGGCTCGGCGCGCTCACGGGAAATAAACCGTTCAAACAGGACATCCACCTCGGACGGATCAACATTGGTGACCCCCAGGGCAAAACAGACCACCGAATTAGCCGCCGACCCGCGTCCCTGGCAGAGGATATCGTGCTGTCGGCAATACTGGACGATCTCATACATGGTCAGGAAGTAGCCCTCGTACTCCAGTTCCCTGATCAGGGCCAGTTCCTTTTCGGCCTGGATAACGATCTTCCACAACCGAGCGCCACCGACGGTCCAGGCCAGGCGATGTCGTAGTCCCTTGACCGTCAATTGCCTTAGCCAGTCGGCTGTCGTCAATCCGTCGGGATATCCCTCGATCGGATAGCGATAGCGTAATTCGTCCATTCGAAAATGACAGCGGTCCGCAATTTCGCGAGTCCGGTCAACGAATACCGGCTCATCGGCAAATAGCCGCCGGAAGCGCTGCGCTGTCGCCAGGTGGTTACGATCATTGGGGCATAACAGGTCACCTGCTGTATCCAGGGACACTCCTTCGCGGATACAGGTCAGGACATCCTGAAGCGGCTTGCGAATCCGGTCGTGATACAGGACTTCATTGGCCGCGACCAATGGTACCCCCAGGTCACCGGCCAGGAAACGGACGTGGCGTTCCCGGGCATAATCGTCGGGTCGTTCATCGCGACGAACCACCGCATACAGGCAATCGCCGAAAACCTGCTGCAGATGTGCCAGGTATGCCCGGTCGCGATCAACATCCGGAGAAACGCGGTCGACACCCCACAGGCAGATCAATCCCGGATGATGCTCCTGCAAACAGGCAACGGGAACCCGGCACGCTTCTTTTCCCGCTCCGGCCTTGCCCGCAGTAATCAGGCGGCACAGGTTGCGATAACCACCACGGTCCTGAACCAGCAACAACAGCTCCCGACCATCGGCAAACGAGACCTGGGATCCGACAATCAGCTTCAGGCCCAACGCCCGTGCCCGGACGTGGGCCCGGACAATGCCGTACACACCATTGCGATCGGTCAACGCCAGCGCCGTTAACCCCAACTGGCTTGCCGCCTCGATCAGTTCAGCCGGATGACTGGCGCCCTCGCGAAAGGAAAAATTCGACTTGCACCACAACGGTACATAGGATGTCTGCGACACAACTCCAAACCCCACCCAAACCGCTCAGGACCAGGTCAGCAAAAAAAAACACCCACCGCATCCATCCCACACCGGAAGATGGACAGATTTGCGTGAAATCGTACGGCACCCGCAAGGCGCGGGGCCGCAGACATAGCAGCGCTATGGCGAGGACGGCTGCGCGAGGA
>JBFJWU010000011.1:0-20247 GCA_041623475.1 bacterium
CACCGGCCAGCGGGCATCCGTTCGCCTGTCCGGACAGGCAGCAGCATATGCCGAAAAGGTCGGAATCGCCAGCCTGCTCGACGGACACTACACCCTTGATAACAACTTTGTGACCGCAACGGTCGTTGCGGATTTCGGACAGGAGACCTTGCAGTGACACGTACCAACCGCAAACCCCGGGTTCAGGAACCCGCTGTTCGCAAACCCGAACGATGGCTGGGCCAACTGGTTGACCCCGGATCATTGATGGAAACCGATGCCCTGCGCACCCACCACAGTACCGGTCCGGGAATGGACCGGCATCGTGTAGATGGCGACGGTGTCATTGCGGGACTGGCGCGCATTTCCGGACGGAACGTCGCAGTTTACGCCCAGGACCCGGCGCTGATGGGCGGTGCCCTGGGTCTGGTCCAGGCCGAAAAGATCTGTCGTGTACTGGACCTGGCCGAAGAACGGCGGCTGCCGGTGGTTGCACTGGTCGCATCCGGTGGTGCACGGATCCAGGAGGGTGTGGACAGCCTGCACGGCTATGGCATGATCTTTCGCCGAACCGTCGCGCTGTCGGGAAAGGTGCCGCAGATCACGGTAGCGATGGGAACCTGCGCCGGTGGCGCGGTGTACCAGCCCTCGCTGACTGATGTCGTGATCATGATCCGTGACCAGAGCCGGATGTTTATCACCGGCCCGAAGATTGTCGAATCCGTCACCCACGAGCAAGTCACGCCGGACGAGCTGGGTGGCTGTGACGTGCACGCCGCCCAGAGCGGCCTGTGCAGCCTGGTCGCTGACAGCGAAGACGACGCATTCCAGCACGTCCGGCGCTTGCTGGGCTACCTGGATGCCGGTCGACGGCTGCCGATCCTGGTCGGCGAGCCCGAGCTTGACGACCCTGCGTCCGCGATCCCCGGCGGCGGGCGCGCAACCTATGACGTCCGCAAGGTTCTGGCCGGCGTCATCGACCGCAACAGCTTTCTGGAACTTCACAAAAAGTTTGCCCGCAACCTGGTCGTCGGATTCGCGCGGATCGAAGGAACACCGGTAGGAATCATCGCCAACCAGCCCAAAGCCCTGGGCGGAGTCCTGGACTGCAATGCGAGCCGCAAGGGGGCCCGGTTCCTGAGGCTGTGTAACAGCTTTGGCCTGCCGGTGATCACATTTGTCGACTGCCCCGGCTACCTGCCCGGTGCCAAGGCCGAGACCGACGGTATCACCGTCCACGGTGCCAAACTGCTGCATGCATATTGCGAAGCCACGGTCCCCCGGTTTACTGTTGTAACCCGGAAATCGTATGGCGGTGCCTACATCGTCCTGGGCAGCCGTTCAATCGGCGCCAGCCAGGTGTTTGCCTGGAACGGGTCGGAAATCGGCGTCATGGGCGCCCGCGGTGCCGTTGACCTGCTGCATCGCCGCGACCTGGCCGCTGCCGACGATATCGACGGACTCCGGCAACAACTGGAGGACGACTATACCCGGACCATCCTGCATCCGGACGAGGCCGCCCGCCGGGGGGTTGTCGACCGCGTCATCGAACCCAGGGACACCCGCGCCGAACTGGCCCGCGCCCTATCCTACGCCAATACGGAACCGGCGGGGTTAAAAGCGTTTCCGCTGTAGAGTCGAAGATTTGAGGCACAACCGGTGTGGTCGTCATTGGCGAAGTCTGTCCCGGACACGGTCGCAGAAGCCCGGTTAACGGCATTGTATTCGGCATTACTGCGATCGCGGAGAACGATTCCCGGATTGGTTGGTTCCAGGTTTTGTCAGGGTAATTGCGCAACAGGAACGGCACCGTTGTTCAGAAAACAACCGTGTTTGTAAACCGATTTACAGCCATCTGGATCCGCCTGTGCTGGTAACGAATCAGGGCAACCTGGTGGGGTCATAGTCGCACTTGTGCACCGCTAAATGTCCGACGACCAGATTTACGTGAGATGGTGCGATGCCCGCAAGGGCCGGTCCCGCAGGAATAGCAGCGCTATTTCGAGGGAACCGGGCCGAGGACAGCGTGCCAGATTGCGTGAAGCTGCTCGCCGACACCCGACTGGCAGCTTTTTAGATGCCCAATTAAACTATCAAACAGGTGGTTGTCAAACCGGGTTTGACAGTAAATGACGCGTCGTGTTATCGTAACGCAAAGTGTCAGAAAGGGATATCGTCGAAAATGGCCAAACGCACCAAAGAAAGCTACACCATTCAGTCCGTGGTCCACGCCCTGGAACTGCTTGAGCAGTTTCATGGTGAAGAGTCCGAAATTGGCGTAACGGAGCTGTCACGTCGCCTGGGTCTGCATAAAAACAACGTTTTCCGCCTGCTGGCGACGCTGGAAACCCGCGGCTATGTCGTCCAGGATCCAGAGACCGAAGGGTATCGCCTGGGGGTCAAGGCGCTGGAACTGGGTCGCAGCTACCTGCGCCACAGTGACATTGTCAACACCGCTGGCCCGATGCTGGCCGACCTGCGGGACCGGACCCAGGAAACGGTCTACCTTGCCGTTCTCCAGAATGAAGAGGTGGTCTATGTCCTGGCAGAAGAATCACCGCAAAGCGTCCGTGTGACGACCCTGATGGGTCAGCATTATCCAGCACTGAATACCGCAGCCGGGCGTGCCCAGTTGGCGTACCTGAACACGCTGCCGTATCGCACGCATCCGCTGCGCCGGATGTCGGACCCGCGTCCGTCTGACCTGCGCAAGCTGGAGCGGGATTTGTCAAAAATCAGCGATGCAGGCTACACCGTCGATGCGGGTGGCCTGGATCCCGAAATTACCTGTGTTGCAGCGCCGGTCTTTGACGACAACGGGGAAGTTGTCGGTGCCGTGGCGGTCCACGCGCCCTCGTTCAGGGCCAGCAAGGACAAGATTGTCAAAGGCCTGGTCGATCATGTCCAGGAAACCGCTGGCATCATCAGCCACAACCTCGGCTTCAAAGCCGACGACCGTGCTGCTTCATAGCACCTGACCCTCGGGTCAGGTGCACCCGATTTTGTCTCCGTCCGCGCCCCTGATCGTATCCGTCGCCTCCTCGACAAGCCGGTATCAGGGGCGCACTTATGTCCAGACCTGGCTATGCCGGTGGTATGACCTCGGTCATGCCGGCCGAGAGGACATCAGGATCGACCCCCGATCGCCGCAGTCGCTCAAACGCGTCCGCCTCTTTTTTGACAAAATCGATATTGACACCGCCGACAACGCCCGCCATCCGGCCCAGGACCCGGTGCAGGATGTCGGGAATCAGACCGATGTAGTCGATCCCCTGCGGTCCCAGTTCTTTGCCCAGCTCACCAATCGGGCGGGCGTACGCCTCGTTGGCTGACAACAGCTGGCGTGTGTCGTGCAGGACCACCAGCCGCGGGTACGTTGCCCGGCCGTCATTGACCGCTTTGCGCAAGGCACGAACCAGGGGTTCTGCGGATGCCGCATTTCCCTCGCCCGTATGCTTTACATAGATAAAGTCCTGGTGCGTGTATACGGGCATCTCGCGGATAGTTTGCCACGAAACCTGCCCGCTCACCAGACCGGTTGACACCCCACTTCGGCATCCGCGATAATAACAATCTCTTTCAGGAATACGCCCGCCAACCTGCGTTGACGCGGCGATCCGAACACCGTTTCAGGGGCTGTAGCTCAGCTGGGAGAGCATCACGCTGGCAGCGTGAGGGTCAGGGGTTCGATTCCCCTCAGCTCCACTTTTTTCTTCCGGGTTCCCTCCCCGGGCCGACGGCAGAACTCTGGAGGCCAGACTATGAGCGAAATCATCCGCGTCCACGGTCGTGAGATTCTCGACAGCCGGGGCAACCCGACCGTCGAAGCCGAAGTCGAGTTGTCTGATGGCTCTGTTGGCCGCGCCGCCGTACCAAGCGGCGCCAGTACGGGTGAATACGAAGCCGTCGAACGCCGCGACGGTGGCAAGCGATACCTGGGCAAAGGTGTCCAGGACGCCGTCAATGCCATTGATACGATCATCGCACCGGCCCTGGCGGGGGCGAACCCAACCGACCAGCGCGGCATCGACCGGACAATGCTGGACCTGGACGGCAGCCCCAACAAGGGCAAGCTGGGCGCCAACGCGATCCTTGGTGTCAGCCTGGCAACCGCACGGGCTGCGGCCGAGTCCCGGGGATTGCCACTGTGGCGGTACCTGGGCGGTGTCGATGCCCACATCCTGCCGGTACCGATGCTCAATATCATCAATGGCGGCGAACACGCCGACAACAACCTGGACATCCAGGAGTTCATGATCATCCCCTGGGGCCTGCCGACGTTTCGCGAAGCCCTGCGCGCCGCGGCCGAAACGTTTCACAACTTGAAAAAGATCCTGGCCGGACGCGGCCTGTCTACGTCCGTCGGTGACGAGGGCGGGTTTGCGCCCAACCTGGGCAGCAACCGCGAAGCCCTGGACCTGATCATCGAAGCCATCAAGCAGGCCGGTTATGTACCGGGCGAGGATTTTGTCCTGGCGCTGGATGCCGCAGCCAGTGAGTTTTACAACACGAAAACCAAGCTTTACGAACTGCACGGCGAAGACCGGGCCCTGGGTGCCGATGAAATGGTCGCCTATTACGAGAGCCTGGTCGAAAAGTATCCCGTCGTCAGCATCGAGGACGGCATGGACGAAAACGACTGGGATGGCTGGAGCAATCTGACCAAAACCATCGGTAACAAGACGCAGCTGGTCGGCGACGATTTGTTTGTCACCCAGGTTGGACGCCTGTCCGAGGGGATCAAGAAGGGTGTCGCCAACTCGATCCTGGTCAAGGTCAACCAGGTGGGCAGCCTGTCCGAGACCATGGACTCGATCCGAATGGCCCTGCGCAATCACTACAGTGCCGTGATCAGCCACCGCAGTGGCGAGACGTCCGACACATTTATTGCCGACCTGGCCGTCGCGACCGGTGCCGGACAGATCAAGACCGGCAGCACCAGCCGCTCGGACCGGATCGCCAAATACAACCAGTTGCTTCGCATCGAAGAAGACCTGGGCGACATGGCCGTCTACCCGGGACGCAAGGCGTTCCACCACATTCCCGAACTGGCCTGAGGCGCGCTGGGCGATGAACCTGGCGCTATTGTGCAGCGGGGGGGATGCGCCGGGAATGAATGCAGCGGTCCGTGCCGTTGTCCGTGCGGCATTGGCCAGGAAATGGACGGTCCAGGCGGTCCACGGCGGCTACAGCGGCATCTTTAATCAAGAATTCGAGCCCATGCACGATCGGTCCGTTTCCCGGATTCTGCATCAGGGCGGCACGGTCATCGGCACCGGCCGCTGCCCGGAGTTTCGCGATCCCGAGGGCCGTGCACGGGCGGCCGCGATCCTGACCAAACGCGATGTCGATGCGCTGGTGGTTGTCGGCGGTAACGGGTCATACGCTGGCCTGTCCGCGCTGCACGAGGAAACCGGGTTTCGCTGTGTCGGCATCCCCGGCTCGATTGACAACGATGTCGGCGGCACGGACCCATCGATCGGGTTTGATACCGCCGTCAATACCGCGATCCAGGCGATTGACCGTATCCGCGACACGGCATTCAGTTACCAGCGCCTGTTTTATGTCGAAGTGATGGGGCGCCACAGTGGCCAGATTGCCGCGTCGGTTGCCGTTGGCAGCGGTGCCGAGGCGGTTGTCGTCCCCGAATTCCCTGTCGACCTGGACGGACTGAGCGACCACATCGGTCGCGGTTACAAGGCCGGCAAACGGTCCGCCATCGTCATCGTCGCCGAGGGCGCCGTTGACGGCGGAGCCCGCGGGCTGGCCGACGCCGTTGCAACACGCGAGCCGGAATTGTCCGAGGCCCGGATCGTTGTCCTCGGCTATATCCAGCGGGGTGGCTCGCCATCCGCTGCCGACCGCCTGCTGGCGTCGCACCTGGGTGTCCGCGCCATCGAGGCGCTTGCGGACGGCGAAGACCCGTGCGTCGTTGGCAATGCTTGCGACGGCTACATGTCGACCCCGCTTGGTAACGCCGTCACGGGTGGGCCGACGCTGAGCCGCGGTGATATTCGCCTGGCAAACCTGCTCGCGGGCCTGCCTGATCCGGTATCCTGATACCGGTTTGTTCCGGGGAGGACCGCACTGATCGACGCCATTCGCAACTCGTTGTATTTTGTCGGGTTCACCATGAACCTGGTGGGCGGTGCAATCCGTTCTGTCCGTACGCGGCCGTTCCCATGGCGGGAACTGGCCAAACAGCTGGAATCGGCGGGCGTAAAAAGTTTTACGATCATCTTCCTGACCGGCCTTTTTACCGGCATGGTCCTGGCGCTCCAGGGCGCGATTACGCTGGAACGATTTGGTGCCAAGTCACTGATCGGCAATGCCATTACCGCCAGCCTGCTCAAGGAACTGGGGCCCGTGCTGGCGGCGCTTATGGTGTCCGGCCGCGTCGGTGCCGGTTATGCGAGCGAACTGGGGACCATGGTGGTGACTGAACAGGTCGCGGCCCTCAGGGCACTGGGCACCGACCCCCGGCAGTATCTGGTGATGCCACGAATGATGGCGCTGTTGATCATGCTGCCGCTGCTGACCATCTACGCCAACGCGGTCGGCCTGTTCGGCGGCTACCTGGTCTGCGTCTACTCTCTGGATTTCACGCCGGTTTATTACCTGCGGACGATCAAGGAATCCATGCACGCCATGGATGTGTTTGGCGGCCTGTTGAAAAGCTTTGTCTTTGCCTGGCTGATCGGGACTGTCAGTTGCGCGGTCGGGCTGAGCGCCCGCGGCGGCAGCGAGGCCGTCGGCCGCGTCACGACCCGGGCTGTGGTTTACTCCAGCATCCTCGTCCTGGCTGCCGATTTCTTTGTCACCCGGCTCCTGTACCTTTTTGAGTAGCGCGGGCGATGACTGAACCAATCATAGATATCATTGATGCCGAAGTCGGCTTTGGTGGCCCACCGGTCCTCAGGGACTTCAACCTGAAAATTGACAAAGCCGAAACCGTGATCGTCCTGGGTGCCAGTGGCTCGGGCAAGAGCACGATGTTGTCACTGATCCTCGGCCTGATTCATCCGCTCAAGGGTCAGGTTTTTGTCGGTGGTGACCGCGTCGACGGACAGCGCGAAGCAGACCTGTACCCGATCCGCCAGAAGATTGGCATGGTATTCCAGCATGGCGCCTTGTTTGACAGTGAAACGGTGGCGACCAACGTCGGGTTCCGGATCCTGCGGACCCCGTTTCACGAGCCGGAGTATTTTGCGTCGGAAGTCAGCGAGAAACTTGCATTTGTCGGCCTGTCGGAATACGGCGAGCGACTGCCCGGCGAGCTTAGTGGCGGCCAGCGGAAACGTGTCGCCATTGCCCGCGCAATGGTGGGAAACCCGGAAATCATGTTGTACGATGAACCCACGACGGGACTGGACCCAATCACCGCCCGCAAGGTCCTCAGCGTGTTGACCCGCGTCAAAGAGGAACTGGGAACGACGTCGATTGTCGTCACTCATGAGTTGCATTATGCGTGGCACGTTGGCGACCGGGTCGTCCTGATTCGGGACGGTACCGTTGCATTTGATGGCACCCCGGACCAATTCAGGGACAGTACGGATCCTTATATCGTCGAATTTCGCTCCATGGAGGCAAATTGAACGCGGGAAATGACAAACGGCTGATTCGAATCGGCGTTTTTACGATGGCCGCCTTTGCCATCTTCGCCCTGGCGCTGTTGACGCTGGGACGCAAGTCCGGTTATTTCGCGCAGTATTACCGCCTGCAGGCCGAGTTTGCGAACGTTCAGGGCCTCAAGGTCGGTCAACCGGTCTGGCTGAATGGACTGGACGTAGGCCTGGTTGAACGTATCGCCCTGAACAACGCAGACGGCGCCAGCAATATTCGCGTCACTATGACGATCGAAACACGTTTCCAGGACTGGATCCGCGAGGATTCAAAAGCCATCCTCGAAACCAAAGGCCTGCTTGGCGACAAGATTGTCAATATTACGATCGGCTCCCAGGCGACACCGATGCTCGAGGACGGCGCCAATATCGAAGTGTCGCCGGCGTTTGAACTGACGGATATCATGGCCCAGGTCGGTGGTGTCGTTGCGTCAATCGAAGGTGCCATGGGCGATATTGAGTCCGTCATTCGCGGTGTTGCCGAAGGCCAGGGCACACTGGGACGGCTCGCGCGTGACACCTCTATGCACGACGAGGCCGTAACCGCCCTGAAGAACGTCAACACGCTCCTGAACGGCCTGAACAACGGGCGGGGCACATTGGGCAAGCTGGTGTCAGACGACGGAATGTACAAGCGGGTCGACCGCATTGTTGCCAAGGTTGAGAACGGCGAGGGCACAATGGGCAAGCTGATCGGCCAGAACGAGATTTACAACAACCTGGAGGCGTCCACCAAGTCGTTAAAGACGATCCTCGGGCAGGTGGAACAAAGCGAAGGTACGTTGGGCAAGGTCATGCTCAAGGACGACCTGCACGAGCAGATCCTCAAGCTGGTCGGCTCACTGGAAACGCTGAGCAGGGACATCAAGGAAAATCCGGGACGCTACTTCAAAGTCAGTGTTTTCGGCGGACGTAACTAGACCCGATCCATGATCATCCAGAATCCGGGGCCATTGACGGACCACCTGACGTACGCAGGCAACCCTGCTGTATTGCTGTACCTGTTGCGCGGCCGGAAAACCTGTCTGGTTGACGCCGGCATGACCGCCATGGGCCCCATGATCCGAACGGACCTGGATCGCTGGCTGGGTAAAGGTGAAGTGCTGGACTGGCACCTGCTGACCCACTCCCACTACGACCACATTGGCGGCACACCGTTTGTCCGGCACTACGCACCCAAGGTGCGAATTGGTGCGCACCAGGCGCTTGCGGACACGGTCAACAAGGACAGCGCCGTCCAGTTGATCCGCAAACTGAACGAGACGGTCCTGGGTGGGCCGCCGCCGGATAATGTCCCCGACCTGATCCCGTTTGAACCGTTCGCAGTTGACCGGATCCTGACCGATGGTGACCGCATCGACCTGGGCAATGGTGTCAAGGTTCATGTCATCGAGACCCCCGGACATACCCGCGATTCGCTGACCTTTCATATTCCCGCATCCAAAGCGGTTATCCTGGGCGAGGCCGCCGGTGTACCGGATATGAAGGGCCGAATCATGCCCGAGTTCCTGCAAAGCTACGACGCCTACATGGCCAGTATGGAAAAGCTGGCCACGCTGGACCTGGATTTCATCTGCCTGCCCCATAACTACGTATTGGCGGGGGACGAGGCTCGGACCTATGTCCGCCGATCGATTGCCGTGACAATCAGTTTTCGCGATGAACTGCTGCGCGAGCTGGATCGGCTCCACGGTGATCAGGATGCGGCCATGGACGCCCTGATGGACCGGATGTATACGTCCGACCACGGGCAGCCGCGCGACGCGTTTGCAATTAACCTGCGGGCAATGATTCGCACCACCGCCCGCGAATTTCCCGTTCCGGCCTGATCAAACGGTCGATTTCGGTTCGAATTTTTTCGACATTACAGCCTGTAGAACCTCTGCACACCTGACTACGCTGTCAGTGAAACCTGCGGAAGGAGGCTCCAATGGTCAATCTCGCGATCCGGGAACCAGAAGACAAACGGCGGATCAATGTTCGCGAACCGGCAGAAATGCGCTGGTGGGCAGAAAACCTGGGCAGCAATGTCGCAACACTGCGGCAGGCGGTCGATGAAGTGGGCGCAACGGCCCAGGCGGTCGAACGGTGGCTGCACCTGCAGCGACAGGTCAGGTCACGGTTGACCGGATGTCAGGCTGCTCGCGCCTGGTCATAGGTGTCCGGGTCGGCGCTGCCCAGGATTCCCAGCGCGATCAGGATCTGCCCGCCGACATACGTCGGCCAGATAATCCACATCGCCAGGTCAAACGGATAGATAAACTTGTTGACCGCGATCACAGCATCAGAAAAAAGAAACAGCGACGCGCCGGCAACGACCAGGGCATTGGGCCACTGCGCCCGCATTGCCGACACCGTCATGGTCGTCAAGGCGACGACATAGACCGGCACAGCGTACAGCAGGATCCCGTCCAGTAATCGGACCAGGATTCCCCCGATGACCCCGGCGGTCAAAATCACAGCAGCAATCTGGATGGTCCGGGTGACAGATGGTTCAGAGCCAGGCCTGGTCCTGAACGCCGCAATATACAACAGATGCCCGACAAAAAAGGCTGCCATTCCGGCAATAAACAGTCGATCCCGGTCGACGTCAAGGAAAATGTCCCCGGCCCCGTGCGCCAGCAATCCCAGCGCCACCAGCCGGGCAACCCTGCGCGTGTCTGACCACAGGGCGAGACTCAGGAAAACCGCTGGCAGGACCTTGACCACCCAGCTGCCGGGATACGGATGCCAGCCCAGCAATGCCCAGAAAACGATCGCGGCCACAGCCGCGGCAGCAGGCCACATCAATCCCTGACCGGTTCTGGCAATACTATTGACCACGGATCCAGCGTATCAGGAATAGCGGCGGCGGTGACTATAATGACCGATCATGCGCCATAATCTTACGACAGTCTCGCTGGGTCTGGTTGCGTTCGCGTTCGCGGCCTGTTCGGACCCTGTTCCAGCTCCCGACCCGGTCCCGGCGGACCCCCGGGTGTTTCGCGCCGTCGCCGGTGTCAGCATGGGCGGATATGCCGCCGGGTATATCGGCACGCGCTTTGGCGACATGTTTGATACGGTTGGCATTCTTGGTGGTCCTGTCGACCTGGTCCACACGGCCGATGTGATGCGCCGGGAAATGATTGGTGGATTTGTAACGTCAGAATCCGCGCAGCCATTTACGGCAGATGCCGTCAATATTGGGGTCGACGCCATCGGTGGGTTCAGCCGCACCGGATATGTCGAGATCTTTCGCGACTTTACTTTTGCGATCGGTAATGTCAATACCTACAACCCCGATAACACCTACTGGCCCCCGGGCGTGACCCTGGATCAGCCGGAAACGATTGCCGCCGCCCGCAATTGTGAGCAGCCGCTGCGACTGACCGATTTCGGCGATCGCGACTTCAATAATCCGGATTCGCCCTACTGCGCTGGCTACCCCGGGGCCGCATCGCCGGCGGCAAATGGTCTTTGGCCGGTGATCACCTATTGCGAGTCCGACGGAATCGAGCGGCCTCCATATGCGTATGTCACCCCGGACGATGCCCACGATCCGGTCGAAATCGGCCTGGCCGTTGACTGCAACGACAATGGCCAGCGGGATGAGGGCGAGCCGATTATCCGCCAGTTCCACGAACCCTGGTCTGATACAGGACGTGACGGCGTCTATTCAAAAGACGAGGCCGGCTATGATGCCGACGACAATCCGGACCCGGCCGGCGACGATTTCGACCCGTTTGCCAATCCCGATGGAACGGAAGGCAATTTGGCCTATGACACAGGAGAGCCGTACAAGGATACGGGCCTGGATGGACTGGTCGGGCGCAGCAATCTGGTCGATGATCCGTACGAGGGCAATAACCGGTTTGACCGCAATCCCAGGTTTCCCGAACTGGACAAACGCAATCCCCGTCGATGTATGGAACTGTACGGGGCTGGCAGTCGGCGATACTACATCGATGCCGGTGTCCGGGACCCGTTTCGGTTCGACGGCGCCAGCCGGCGGTTTGTCCAGGCCATGGACCCGAACCAGCAGTTGACAACGTTTATCGCCGGTTTTCCGGCATTGGCCGACCGCTATGGGGCCGGACGTCTTGATCGGCTGGATTTGTCAGGACTGGCGACACCGCACCTGTATGTCGAGTACGGCGACAGGGCAATCACGGTCGACGAGGCAGTCGACCGCGGCGGCGACGGTGGACACGTGGGAACGCCGTTGCAGGCCGTCGAACGATTCGTTGCCTTGATGCAGTTCCTGGGTCATCGCTGGCAGGACGTACCGGTCGAGGTGGTCCCGTTCGAAACGCCGCTGTTCATTGAGTACGATTTTCAGTCCGACATACTGGGTACGGTCCGCGACCTGGTTGTCACGCCCCCGCCGGGATACGCGCCCGGGTCCGAGCGCTCCTATCCGGTCGTCTACCTTTTGCACGGGCACGGTATGACGCCTGACGATTTTGCAGCCGTTGGCGAAATTTTTGCGCTGATGATGGCCCAGGGCCACCTGACACCAATGTTTCTCGTGTACCCCGACGGCCGTGGTGTCGGCGCGTCGCGCGGCAGTTTCTATGTCAACCACGCCGATGATTCAGGCCAGGACCCTTATCGCTATGCCGATTACCTGGTCCACGAAGTGATGCC
Source organism: bacterium (assembly GCA_041623475.1). Taxonomy (GTDB): domain Bacteria; phylum J088; class J088; order J088; family J088; genus JBFJWU01. The sequence goes on from JBFJWU010000011.1 coordinate 12,228, forward strand.
GTTCGTCGAGCGGGCCTATCCCGTGTTGGCCGATGCGAATGACCACGCCAGCTACAGGCAGCCCGATTCCGGATGCGTGACCGTGACGGACCCGTGAATCAGATTGGACAGATCGCAAATTTTTTTGAAATCGGGAACCGTTTGCTGCCAGCGGTGTCGTAATTATTGAACGGACGCGGGCCGAACAAGGCCTGCGGAAGGGCAAACAATAGCGCGAACGCCGGTTCGCGATTCAGCGAACCGGTATTTGGGTCCTGGGGAACGACCTCCTCCCCCATAGAACCCCAGGGTCCTGAAAACCCCGCTCGTAACCGGGCGGGGTTTTCTTTTATCCTCGCTCGGGTTATTCGGTTGTACGCCAGGAACTGAATGCGGGTGTCGAGTCGGCAACGCCACCGCTGACCGCACGAACCAGCAGCGTGTGAATACCGTTGGACAATCCCGTAAGGGCCAGCGGCGAGTTGCACACAGAAAATGACGCGTTGTCCAACGAACACTCAAACCTGTCAATACTGCCGGCCGCAGCAAATCCGACGGTCACATCGCTGCCGGATTCCGGTGCCGGGGCAAGCTCGATGACTGTGTCCGGTCCCGCGTCGGTTCCGTCGGTGCCAATCAGCGTGTGCAGCAACTCCACATGGTTGCTGCCGTCGGACAACTCGATTGTGACATGGCCAGCGCCTGCAGCTACTGCCGGAATCGTCGCCGCCAGGCCGTTGCCGCCGGTGGTGATGGTCGTTCCATTGTAGGCCCAGGTAACGGTCAGGTCATCGGCTTCGGGATCATCGGCCAGGATCACAAACGATGCTGACTGGCCGGACTCGACATAATTGGGTCCTTTCAGTGATACGACAGGGGCCGCATTGGCCCATGTACCACCAAATGATTTTTCGGTTTTCAACCCATCCTCGTCCATGATGGTCACCGTCATCGTCTCGCCGGCGTCAGGCTCACCGCCGGTCCAGGTGCCTGTGATCGTCAGTTGGTGGGTGCCGTCGATTGGCACTTCTTCGGCACTGGTGTCCTCGATCTCGCCACTGCTTGTCGTCACGTCCCAGCGGATTCCTGGTCGATCATCACGGGCAACGACCGTAAATTCGACCTGGCCTGATGGCCCCGGCTGGGTATCGGACAGGATTTCCTGGACAAACCATGGCGGCTGGCTTGCCGGATCGATAACCAGGTCCACCCGCACACGTACGTCGTCTGCGCTGACCATTACCGGCGCGAATCGCTGTCCCCTGACCGCCGCAGCCTGCAGTTCATACACTGAACTGCCATCCGTCTGCCAGGGTACCGGATCAAATTTGAAGAACCCCTCGGCACTGGGCCGTACGGCGAGTCCCAGTTCGGGGATACTGACCACGGTATCGGTTACGGGTGCGCGTTCAGCATCCAGCACAAACCCTTCGATAATGCCGGCATTGAGATCGAACTGCCGCTTTACCCGTCCACAGTGTTTTTCAGCATCCAATGGTCCGCCATCTGGTCCAGTGTTCCAGTATCCGCTGGCCACGGTGTCCGGCAGCAGGAACGTTCCCCGGTCCGGAATACCCTCGGTCGGAAACTCCGGTAACAGCGGCCAGCGAACCGTACCCTGGTCGCCGTATTGCAGGTACAGTCTGATCTGGCGCTGGTTCCAGCCTGTTGCGACAACGGTTCCGTCAGCGGCAAGTGGCTGCGGTGGCGTTGCACCGGCATAGTCGGCACCCTCGACCACCAGGTTCAGGTATGGCAACAGCGCATTGTATGTCGGATCTGCCAGGTCTACGTCGACGGCCAGGCAGGCGTGATCGACCAGCGGTTTTTCGAGGTTCCACCACTGGCCGGATCCAGCCGTCCATTCCGCGTACCGAAATCCATTCTGGACAACAACGATCGCGTCCTGTTCCGGGATCCACATCCCGACATCGGGATCCAGGCGTGACAGTTCGACGACGGTGCCCTCGGGCAATTCGGCCGCAAAGTCGTTGGCCAACCGCAGCTGGATCCGCGCGTCGCCGGCCAGTGTCTGGGCCGGCAACAGGAACTCGCCATTGTGAAAGGAAATATTCAGGGCCCCGAAACTGCGGGTCAAATCAGTCTGGTTTGGCGAATCGACACGCTGGGACGAAAAGCCTGCAGGAAACCCGGTCAGGTCACCATCGGCGACGGCCGGCAGCAACGACACCGTCAACCCAACCGTATCCAGGCCAGAATCGATGAATCCCGGCGGCAGGACCAGCGACGCCTCGTAATCGATATCGTCATCCAGGTTGATTCCCACAACCGCGCCGTCGGCGACGTTGACGTCTTGCATGTGCAGCGCCTGGACAAGATACGAAGTCAACAGGCGTGGACTGCCATTGCCGACCTGGACAATCGTTTCGACCGATGGTGCATAACCGGGACGAAAGACAGTCACGACATCGGCATTGGCTGGAACCGGTGAGATCCGCCAGAAGCCGTCAGAATCGGTCGCCGCCGACTGGTTGCCCACCTGGACGATGGCGTTGGCCAGCGGCCCGGCAACCAGTCCGTCCCGGTCCAGCCCAATAACCCGTCCAGAGATGCCCGCGCGATCCGACAGTCCGTTGCCAACATCAACGATACTTCCCGGTTGGCTGTTGGTGCAGGCGGGCAGCGCCATAACCAGGATAATGGCAAGGACCCGGTTCATTTGTTCTCGTCAAAAGTCGTCACAGGAAATCCCTGGACATTGATCTGGACAACGACGTCGCCGTCATCTGTTTCCAATTCGGCAAACAGATCGCCGAGTTCCTGGCGCATACGATGGAGCCGTTTCAGGATCCTGCGCATGCCCTTTGTCGTCACGCGACCGCTGACAACACCAAAGTTGCGGTCGTCCGGTGCCAGGGTCGAAATCGCCCAGCGGGCGGTCTCTGTCGCCTGGGCGTGATACCCTCGGACCATCGCGTGGTGGATTTCGTCCGGCGTCTCAATCCGGTGGACGGTTCGGCGAACATTGCCATCGTCGTCGGACTCGATCAACCCCAGTCGTTCGAGAATTTCCAACGCATCCCGTGCCTGGGCCGGCGTTACCGATGGCAGCAGGTTTGCCGAAATCCACCTTGGATCCGGCTGGAATTCCGGAAAACCGACCATTTCGTGGATCGCCAGGATATACCAGTTGGACAGGTAATCGAGATGATCGGCGGAGATCCGAAACTTTTCGCGAAACTTGGTCCGTCGGGCCAGCTTGCGCAGGTCTTTTTGCTTTTCGACGGGATCATCGGTGCGGTCCATCTTGATCAGCTTCTTCAGGAATCGGATCTCGGCCACCGACAGACCAAGCGCCTTGCCGACTCCTTCGGCTGCATCGTGGCTGAGGTTACGCTTGCCCTTGAACACCATGTTCAGGAATGCTGGCGTTCCGGCGCCGGATTCATCTGCCAACCGCTGGAACGAATAGCGATCCGCCTGCGATTTGCGCCACGCATAGACATCGCGCAGGAATGCACGATAGTCGGTGTAATGTTCTACCGTTGGCCGGTCGGGGCGCCCCGGACCGCGGGGTTTTTGTTTTTTGCTCACGGGTACCTCGCCACCTATATATTAACCGGATCCTGCAGTCGTCGTCAACAGGTTTTGTAATATCTGTTTGCTGGCAGTGGTTTAGTGTTTGTTTTATTTACACTTTTTGTGCCATGCCGTGTTTTTTTCGGGCCGGGCACCGGGCTGGGCCAGGATCGGGACGTGCGCGGCCAAGCCATCATTTGCGCCAGCGGGCGTAAACTGTAGCGGCAATGTACCGCCTGGTCCGCCATTTAATCAACAATCCGCTGCAGACGAACCTGATCCTGGTGTTCGTCATTGTCGCGGCAATTGCGTCAGCGACAAAACTGCAACGCCTGGGTTATCCGCGCGTCGATTTCGAACGCATGTCAATCACAACCGTCTATCCCGGCGCATCACCGGAAGACGTCGAACTGAATGTCACAGTCAAAATCGAAGATGCGCTGGAGGAACTGGACGGAATCGCCGAGTATACATCGCGATCCGTGGAAAACATTTCCACGATCCAGGTCAAGCTGGACCCGGATGCCGTTGACAAGCGGCAGGTCAAGGACGATATTCGCCGGGCCGTGGATTCGGTGGCCGGCCTGCCGGTTGAAGTCATTGAACGTCCCCGTGTTACGGAAAGCCGCGTCGACAATTTCTCGATCTACGAAGTCGCGCTGGCCTGGCCGCAGGGCGATATCGCCGAACTCCGGCGGCATGCCCTGGCGCTCAAGGACCGGCTGCTGGACCTCGATGTGGTCCGTCGCGTCTACGACAGCGGCCTGCCAGACCGTGAGATCCAGATCCGCTTGAACGCCGACAAACTGGCACACAACCAGGTCGCGTTTGAAGATGTTATTGCCGCCATCGACCGCAACCGATTGCGAGTCAGCGCTGGCACCCTGGAATCGTTTACCAGTGAAAAAGGGATCGTTACAATCAGCGAACTGGCCGACCCCCGGGCCATCGACAACCTGATTATCCGATCTAATCCCGACGGACGGGTACTGCGAATTGCTGACGTAGGCCAGACCATCGATACCCTGGCCAGGCAGGACTCGATTATCCGCCTGAATGGGCAACCCGGCATGTCGCTGTGGGTCGCAAAAAAACGCCAGGCCGACATCATTCGTGCGGTCCAGGCGATCCGCGATGAAGTTGCCGACTACCAGCGCAATGTCGCACCGGCAAATATGGTTTTCACGTCTACCTATGACGCATCAGTCGAGACACGCGTGCGACTGGAAATCGTTTACGGCAACGCCGTGGTCGGGTTCATCCTGGTGATGTGGATCCTGTTCATGTTCCTGGACCGCCGGGTTGCGTTCTGGACCGCGGCCGGGATCCCGATTTCTGTCGGTCTGACCGTCATTGCCATGCCCGTACTTGGCATCACGATCAACAGCATTTCCCTGTGTGGCCTGGTTGTCGTCCTGGGAATGGTCGTTGATGACGCGATTATTGTGTCGGAAAGTATCTACCGGGCGAGCGAGCGCGGAATGGCACCTGCCGATGCCGCGGTATATGGACTCCGGACCGTGATCCGGCCGGTCCGGGCGACGATCATTACAACTGTGATCGCCTTTGTGCCAATCTACTTCATTCCAGGCATGATTGGCGATTTCTCTCGCGAGATCCCGTCGATCGTCATCCTGATGTTGGCTGCCAGCCTGATCGAGGCCGCAACGATCCTGCCAGCGCACCTGGCCCATTCCGGTCGCGGACGCGGCAACCGCAGTTCGCCCGTCGGGGTCCGCCTGATCAATCGGATTGAACAAATGTATGCCTCGGCCCTGGAGCGGCTGGTCGCCCGGCGCTACCTGACGGCGGCAGCCTGCCTGGCCTTCCTGGCCGTCAGCGGCGTGTTCACAATGCGATACACGAACTTCATCATGTTTCCCCTGGACCAGGCGTACGAACTGTGGATCTATGGCACGACCGACCGCGACAGCAGCCTGGACAACACATCGCGACAAGCCACCCTGGTTGAGGACATGGTCCGGTCGCTTCCTGATGGGGTCGTCCATTCGTACAAGACGGTCGTCGGCCGCAACGCCGACGGCTGGATCAACAGCGCCAATGCGTTTTTCATGAAGGTCATCCTGACCCCGGCGACCCAGCGTGACTGGACAGCCGAACGGGTCAAGACCGAACTGGAAACCCTGCGGGACACAACTGACCTGGGCGAGATCACGGACCTGGGATTCTACATCGAAAGCGGCGGACCGCCTGTTGGAAAACCACTGGAGGTCCGGATTATCGGCAATGACAACATGGCCCGGGCCGAACTGGTTCGGCAGGTAATGGCCGACCTGGAATCAAGGCACATCACCGACATGGAAACCGACCTGCGGGACGGCAAGGAAGAACTGCGCCTGCTGCCGGACATTCAGCGGGTTGCCGCTGCTGGCTCGTCAGTAGCGGACATAGCTGCCGCAATTCGCACCGCGTTCGACGGTACGATCGTCGACTGGTTGCACACCCCGGACGAGAAAGTCCCGTTCCGGGTCATGCTGGACGACGACAGCCGTGATTTCGCCCAGCCACTGCACGGGCTGACGATCCGCAGCCGGTTTGGCGGCATGCTTCCGGTCGAGGAACTGGTCGAATCCCAGCTGACCCGGTCCCCGCAGACCATTTACCATTACAACGGGCAGCGTACGAACAGGATCACCGGCAATGTCGATTTGACCGAATCAACACCGAAACTGGTTTACGACGAACTGGTGACAGCCTACGAAGGGTTTTCGCGGGACCACCCTGGATTCAAACTGGTCCTGGGCGGCGAAGCGAAGAAGAGTGCCGAGACCTTGAACGAAATGCTGATCAACCTGGCGATCGCTGTCGTCGCGATTTACTTTCTGTTGACGATCCAGTTCAATTCTTTTACCCAGCCGGCGATGGTTATCCTGGCGATTCCGTTCGGGTTGGCGGGCATCACCGTCGCCTTTGGTGCGCACGGAATGGACCTGAGCATGCTGGCAATGATCGGTGTCCTGGGCATGGCCGGTGTCGTGGTCAATGATTCATTGATCATGGTCGACATGATCAATCGCATCCGGCACCGCAACCGCGACGACGACCCCGAGTTTTATGAAGACATGCAAGAATGGCTGGACCGGTCCGGTGGCAAGACACCCTTTGCCAACATGGTGATCGCCGGGTCGCGGCTGCGCCTGCGTCCGATCCTGCTGACGACAATGACCACGGTTGCCGGCCTGGTCCCCACCGCCTACGGACTGATCGGGGGCTATGACAGTTTTATTTCACCGATGGTCCTGGCAATGATGTGGGGCCTGCTGGTCGGAACCCTGTCGGTCCTGGTGGTCATTCCCGTTCTCTATGCGATTCACGATGATGTTGCGCAGGCGGTTCAGAAGCTGTTGGGTAAACAGCGGTCACACTAGTTAACCCGTTTGGCGCGGACCAGCTCCTCGGTCAATTCCGGCTTGCCCAGGTGCTGTTCGACCAGGCCGCGAAAGTCCTCGATGGATTTGTACTTGTCCCGGACCAGGTCGCCCTTGAGTGCTCGCAACAGGAGAATGTCATTGCCCTTGATCGTCCAGGTAAAAAACCTGTACTTGCGCAGTTCATAGGCAACGCCCGGATCCAGTTCCTGGACGTTCAGGAACGGAACCTCGCTGACCCTGGTTGCATATGCACGGTATATCCCGCCGCCGCCAACACCGCGCAATTTCAGGAAATATTCCTGGTCGTTGAACTGCATGATCGTCACCGATGTCTTCTTGTCGACGTCACCGTCTTTGTCAACCGCGTGCCATTCACCCAGGAGTTCCGAATCCACCCACGCGTCGCCGGGCAGGCCCAGCGGCATCGGGGATTTGAACGTGCAGCCGCTGGCGGCAATCGTCACGACGATACCGACCAGTGCGGCGACCGGGGAATGTCTATGTCGGCGGGTAATCATCACGTTTACGATGCCTGAGGCCGTACGCGATCGCAATGGCCAGCAGAATCAGCCCGGCGGCCGTCACTGGACCAGCCACCGCCGGTTTATCCGGTACCGCCGGCTGCCGCTCTTCCAGTGCCACCGGCAACACGGACTCGACCGGTTTGAAGCGAATGGGAAGCTGCATCTGGACCGCTTCCGAACCGGCCGGAAATGTCCAGCCCGTTGCCAGCTGTGCAACGCAGTCAGCAAGCATCGACTGTGGCTCGATCCCCTGCAATGTCGCAACAGCGACGCTGCCATCGGGTTGTATGTCCACGGACAGGACATAGCGTCCATCCAGGTTCGGATCCTCGTTCAGGGCGGCCTCGTAGCATAGCTCCAGATAGGGCCGTTCCTGTTCAATAACCTGGTTGATCGCCGTTGGGTCAAGCATCGATACGACGATGCCCAACAACGTCAACCATCCGGTCATCGACGTTCGTCCGGCTGTGCATCCACCGGAATTGTCAGGAACAGCTTTGCAGCCTGTACGACCTTGTCCGGCAGCAGGACCGGAATTTCGTTGCGACCGGCCACGACTTCGTACCCTTTGACCAGACCGGCCTG